>DAOUUS010000226.1 GCA_030668065.1 Candidatus Methanophagales archaeon | reverse complement strand
CTGCCGCCCGGTAAAGCGGCTGCACTCCCAAGGCCGAATTCTGCTGCACAGCCCTGGTTAGCCCGTCCAGAATGGCCATAACCTGCACGGGCATCGGGTGCTCACACCACAGCGTACCGTCGTTGTCAAAGGTCGCGATGCGCTCGGCCGGCGGCACATAGTCCGGGCCGTTTTGATCCGTAACTGCAGCCACGAAATCGAGGATGGCTTGCTTTGTCTGTGTATCCTTACACGAAGGCATAATCGATCCGTCCACGTGTGTTTTTTTAAGTTTTCTATCTCGCATTTTTGTTCATCTCCTTAATATTTATAAATTAGATGGGGCATATACACATAAATTTTTCGATCCTTTTCAAGGGCAGGTCTATTGGTGATACTGTAAAACCGATGTAGTTAAACGCGAGACGGCACATCACCAGAAAGACTGTTTGGAAATCGTGTAGGGTTATAATACTGGTCTAATTTTGATGCCCTTTTCACATCTTCAAATTCCGCGTCCAATTCCTCTGCCAATTGAATAAGTTCTGATATGGAATGGGTAAAGAAGATCTCCTCCGAGCTGCCCGTCTCATAAACCACTCGCCCCTTCTTTGTTGCCTCCCTCAAAATAACCCTCTTATCCTTCAGATACTCAAATTCTTTTGAACAAGAAAGCATAATATTCAACTAATAAAAAACAAAAAAAAGAGTTAGAAGGGGCATGTGCTTACCCCTTCCTTCTGTTATCTAGCTTTGAATCACTGGCATTCGTTGCTTTGTGCTACCCTTTGCTCATATGCCTGCGTTTGCTCCACGTCGCACCGGCGAGACAAATGAGTATTATGCCGACAATAACCGCATAAATTCCCAATAGCAAGGCCAGGACGAACGCTGTTGCTCCTACACCCGGGATAGCGAACAGCATCACGGCGATGACCACCGTAATCAGTCCAAGACAAATGTCAAACCATCTGCTATGATCATCCGAGGGTTGCCAAATGCCAATACAAATCTTGTATATACCGTAAAACAGTAGCCATAGCATAAGCAACCAAAGTAGTACCGCAGTAGTACCTACCGGCCATGCCAAGAAGATGCACCCGAATATGATACCTAACAGTCCTCCAGCTATTAGAATTCCGCGCATACCTTTCGGCGCCCCTATCATAGCGACAAATGCGCATATTCCTGTTATAAATGCAAATATACCGACGATCCAGGTTATCGTAACCAATGTCATTCCTGGCCAGGCTAAAAATAAAGCGCCGATAATTAATGCTAAAAAGCCTTCCAAAGCCATTGACCACGGAGCACGGCCTATATAAAGATCCTGTTCACTCATATTTTTACCTCCTCATCCGGAATTGTCAGTGTATGCTCTATATCAGGCATACACACTGCAAAATCCGGATGTTTTAAACGCTCTTATCACAACTATTCTGCCGCATGCCATATAGTACTTGCAATCTCTACATTTACTTACCAATACGTTTTTTCTCACTTTTATACCGTTCCTCCTGATTAGTTAGAATACTCGCTTGCGATTCCGGCTAAGGTCGTATCAGCGACCTTGCAAGTATCCCAATAGAGATTAAATATTGTGGGTGTATATATAAGCTTTTCGGTATTTTTCGGGCACAAAAGGTTATGCTGGGCAGAAGTAGAACAGTATTAGTAACCTCACACAACTTTTCTTTTGAGCGGCTTCGCCGCTCCATTGCGTTAGCAATGTGAAAAGAAAGCGTGACAAAAGAAAAAAAGAATAACGTTTTTAGTACGGAAGATGCGAAGTGGATTATCGAAGCGGATTATTCTGGTATTATTGCCAAAAAGTATTCGAAGATACCGTAAGGGAACTCACAAATAATAATTTACCAGAACTGTATCATTTTTCAAGGATTTTTAAGACACCGATTAACGCTGATTAACACGGATTTAAAGTAGTGTAGTGATTTTTTGATTTTGATTCAACCCGTAAAAAACTTAATAAACTGGACAGTACCGTCTGTGTAAATCTGTGAAATCTGTGCCTAAGATAATTATCAAAATGGGTAAACTATTTACTGGGAGTTCCCTAATATGAAACTTATATTTATATACTCATACGTTTTGTTCTGGATATAGAACATTGGAAAGGGAGGAAAGAAGATGGATAAAAAGATGATTAGAAAGTTGTTTGCGCTTTGCGTCTTAGGCTCGTTTTTTTTTATGGTGGCTTCACTTGTGCCTTCGCTTGCACCCGTGCCTCCGGCAGATGCGACTGTAGCTGCTATTACAATAACGAAGGTAACGCCTACTGAGTTGCAGCCTGGTGACGAGAAAGAGGTGACGATCACAATTAAGAACGACGGCGGGATTGAGGCGAAGAATATTAGACTGGTATGGCAGCCAACCGAGTTCATATCGTTCATAGGACCTACAAGTCTGCATAAAAATTCGCTATACAAATGGGAATCTCGAGAGGGTAAAATAAAAGTGCGCGTGGCAGATGAGGCACCAAATGGAGTTTATGCTGTACCAATAACAGCTTCGTGGCAAGGCTACTATTTTGATCCCGCAAAGGGATATGTACTTACTAACCTAACGACAGCGGAAATAGCTGTTTCTTTTAACGTGGTAGGACACGGACTGATAAATATAGGGCATGTATCCTCAGATCCTACTGATATAAAACCGGGCGACAATAGTGTTAAGTTGACTGTTGCGATAGAGAACAGTGGGGAAGCAGCCGTGAAGGATGTCACATCGAATTTGAATTGCCCTGAGGGTTTCAAACCTTCGTGGTCTGGAACCGACCGGTCATACATCGGCAGGTTGAATTCCGGCGATTCGAAAGAGGCTATATACCACATTGATGTTGCAAAGACAGTAGCCGCGGGGCCGTATAGTATCCCGCTGGCGGTAAATTATAGGGATCTAAGGGGCGGAGAACACGAGGTTATGCGCTCGGTGGACATACTGGTGAAAGTGAAACCGGAATTTGACATTGTCTCTTACTATACGGTGCCGGAAAACATAAGTGCAGGCGGTACGGGGTTATCATTACAGGTGAAGATAAAGAATGTAGGGTCGGAGAAAGCGGAATCTGTTAGCGTTCGGGTAACCGGGGAAGCGGATGTGCCCTTCACGTACAGCGTAAAAAGCGATCACGTGGGTAATTTGCATATAGGTGAAGAAGGAGATGCGATACTTAAGTTCGACGTGGATAAAGAGGCCGT
>DAOUUS010000269.1 GCA_030668065.1 Candidatus Methanophagales archaeon | reverse complement strand
TCTACCAGTTCCTGCAGCGACGCCGTTTGGCTCATTTATCCTCCTTTCTTCAATCAGCTCCTTGATTTTGTTCGAACATCCTAAGCACCAAACCCTAAACAAATTCAAAATTGTTTATGCGTTATGATTTGTGATTTGTGATTTTAACCAATTGCATTCTCTTTTTACCTCCTATTCCGGATATGCCTTGTATGGGAAGCCCGGCGATGATTTTTCCATGCCCATGACCATTGTCTGGAATATCAAGAATGGCATGCCCAGCCCTAACAGGTTACCGTCCCACCCACCGACCGCTCTTGCACCGAGACAGAAGAAAGAGCCATTCAGCTTCTGCTCCAGAAAAGGTAAGGCAGTCAGGTCCGCACATACACCCCTAATTCCGATGGTGCTCATCTCAAACCGGTTACCGGCGCGGAAATTGTAGCCCTGAATAGCAAGCAGTGCCTGTTTTGGCGTCACTGCTAATATCACCACATCAGGCGTGATCGCCAACTTATCCGCGGAATATGCCACTGCGGCGTCCATATTGGCAGGTTGAATCGCAGTCATCCCGGAAACAGCTCTTAGTGCCGCACCCAGCGTTTCATAACGTCCCGTATCATCGCTGCCAAAAAGTGCAAATTGCATGTTCCCACTATCTTTGCATGCGTAGACCAGCCCGTTTGTGAAGTCCGCGGGCGAAGCCGGCTCTTCCATCAAATCGGTGTATTTTCTTTTACCTTTTAGTGGCTCGTTCTGATACTGGTCAACGAGCCCAAGAGCAATAGCTGCAGCCGGACAACCCACATTATCTTTAGTTATCACCACCGCTTCACCGTTCGTAGCGGCGATTCTAACCGCTTCGCACCACGGCATGCCCGGTTCAGCAGCTTTCGCACCCTCCGGGACCCTTTTCCCTTTCGCTATCAGTTTCACTCCCACTGGTCGAACCTCCCACTCATGCTCTCCAAACACGTCCATATATCTCATGCTCACGTCCTTAAAACTCATCTCTCTACCTCCGTTCATCCCTTTCATTTTAGCCTCCCCCCTTTTCAATTCATGCCTCTTTTTTTGATTCTCACGTTTAAGAATTAATAGCGTTCTTGTATATGTTTAGCATTCCTCCTTCTTTCTTGACAATGTATCTTTTTTCTCCATCTTTTATTCCCCTTTTATCTCATCTTTCTTTTCTTTTGTAACCTTAGCATTTCCAGAAAGCGTAACAACTTCTGTCTTGAATATATCCTTCAATTTCACAGAAATAAAGCCTTTGTTCAGGTCATCTTCAAATCCTACATCTATGCTGAACAACAAAAGGGTAATTTAGCGTTCGCGAATTATCTCCGTGCCTGAATGCTTCCCGATAACGGCATCTAAAATAGCACGTGGTTCGCGGCTGCCATCAATAACGATGGTTTTTATGCCGCTTCGTTCTATCATCTTCGCAGCAACGGGGTCTATGATAATTCTCGATCCTGCTTTTAGTTCCGCTTGCATTACTATACTCAGGAGTTCCTTTACCGAGATCCGGTCGTATTTCTTTGCTTCAGGATGCACACGCGGGTCTGCTTCATAGACGCCATCCACCGATGTTACGCTTAAAAGTAGCTCAGCATTTACGTATTCCGCGAGAATCGCCGCTACCGCATCGGTCGTATAACCGGGGCTTACACCACCAATCACAGGTATACACTCTTCGCCTTTCACCGTTGCTTCGGCAACTTCTTTATAATCGGTTAACGGCTCGGGATACGCATTACGCAACGCGGAAATAAGCAATTGCGCATTTAATCGTGTCGCAGCTATGCCGATATAATCGCAAACGGTTTCGTTCGCACCCAATTCACGTGCGATTTTTATGTACTCGCGTGCTGGTTGCCCACCGCCGGTAACTACGTATATGCTGTGCGACTCCGCAAGCTCTTCCAAGACTTCGGCAACTGTTTTTATATGTGCGGCATCCGCGAAAAAGATACCGCCTAACGAAATAACGATTTTCATGTCTGCTCTCACGTGGTGATTAATAAATCATTGTTTAAAAAGAAACTTTCAACATATAGGAACGGACGGACACCCCATGAGCATGAACATGTAGATTCATACCAAAGCTTTACCAATAGAAACGGGTATCTAATAACATGGTATCGAAATTCTCGGATGTCGCAGTGGGGCTTTCGGATGACAGACTTGGTTTCCGGGATTATGCAGATGGCGTCATCGCTACTTTAGACAGTCTATCGAAGGAAGACACGCCATTCACAATCGGTATTTTTGGAAGTTGGGGTTCTGGAAAAACCAGTTTTATGCAAATTATGCAGGAAATATTAGAGTCCAGAGGCTATGAAACGATATTTTTTAAATCTTGGGAATATGGAAACGAAGAGAAGTTATGGATCCCATTTATGATTAAGGTTGTAGATGCGCTTTTTAAAGACGGGGTAGTCAAAAAAGATTTGATACGGAATGTAGCTCTTTTTTCTACTGATGTTGTGCTACAAACTGGTACTCAGGGTAGGGTATCACCTGGCGCT
>DAOUUS010000268.1 GCA_030668065.1 Candidatus Methanophagales archaeon | reverse complement strand
TCCTACACCAACGCCTACATCTACTCCAAGCCCAACGCCCAAGACTACTACACCCGACTTCAAATTCGGCTTTGCGATTATGGGACTTCTCACAGTCGCATATCTATTGCGTAAATACGGTAAGAAAGGATTAAAGAAGTAATAGAAAGATATTGTTTAAGGCCTGAGGTAATATCCATAGTTGGAGCGAAGAATTCGGGCAAGACAACCATAATCGTGGATTTGATTGCATAAATTTTTAACCAAAGAAACAAGGGTTTTTCTTTCTCTAAAACGAGAAAGTGTTATGAACGCGAAAATAAGTTACTCTTCGGTGGATGCGACTTCAAATCCGGTGGACTGGATGTACAGCTTAGAAGATGCCGGTTTTCAGGGCTGGGAGATAGTGGCAGAAGGACTGCAGAAGGTGGACGGCGAATTTAAAGGGCGTGTTCGGGAAATATATGAGACGACTAATCTTGTCCTTTCCTTGCACACGCCACTCTCGGATGTTAATATAGCGAGTGTGAACGAGCGTATATGGGCTGAGAGCGTAAGACAGGTAAAAGAGAGTATAGAGGCTGCGCACGAGTTCATTGACAATATTTGCGTGGTGCATCCCGGTCTCTTCTCGCCTTTATCCATCCAGATGCCGGATAAAGCAGTTCAAAAAGCGATTACGGGTTTGCGTGCGATTTGCGAAACCGCTTCGGAATACGGGTTGCGGATAGCGGTAGAGAATTTGATTTCCATAAATATGCTGATGGGAAAAACCCCTGAAGAACTCGTTCGAATTGTGCGTGGTGTGGATATGGATAACCTTGGGATATGCCTTGACGTGGCACATGCGAATACGACAAAGACGCTGGATGAGTTCTTTCACAGTAACGATGTGGACATAATACACATGCACGTAAGCGATAACTTTGGTACGGACGATCTGCATTTGCCTGTGGGTGAGGGCAACCTGGATTGGAAGAAGGTGCTAAACGGGGCTAGCGACTATGAAGGCTTGGTGGTGATAGAGGTGTACTCAGTAGAGGCAGGGATAAAGAGTATGGAATACTTACGCAATCTTACTTAAAACAGGCGGGTTTAAAGGAGCTGGAAGCTGACGTCTAAATATACTATTGTTATTGAGAAAGTGGAAGATAATTACTCGGCTTACTGCCCCGACCTATCTGGTTGTATTGCCACTGGTCGTACGGAAGAAGAGACGATTATGAGGATGAACGAGGCTATTGAGTTTCACATAGAAGGATTGCGGGAGGAAAAAACAGCTATTCCTGTGCCATCTACTAAAGCTATATCTCTGTTTATGTAGCGGTATAGTCAAAAGGAATCACCTGTGATATTTTTCATGCTCAAAATATTGCTGTCGGAAACTACAATCCTGTGTGTCAGTATTCCGTGAATCTGGCTCCTACGCTGCAATTACATGCTTTTTAGTGTTAAACCTTCTCATACTTTTGTCACCCACATTCCGCACATTCTGATATAAACAATCTACAAATTCAAATTTATGGGAATATCAGGTCGTGTCCCCCTTTTATCGACTTGAAAGAGAAGATGTAACAGATTACGCTCCGCAAATTTTATAATGCCACTTGAACAATATAAAATGCACATGTATGCTCTGGCAAATGGATTGAAAAATAAGAGAGCTTACGCTAAACAGACCTATCGCACCCCCTGCATATTCCCTGTATTCACCTGCTACGGAGGTGGTTTAAACAGGAACAACTCTTCTAATGTCCAGACGTGACCCGTGAGGTTAGCAGCCATTGCAGGTGTTCTTTGTTTCCAACGCCATCTACCATCCGCAATTTCGGTTTTTAGTGCACTGTGGGCCATGGTTTCACAACCCACTCCCTTCAGAAACCTCCCTATTCATTCTTTCAACCTCTTCCAACACTGTTTCTACATCGTGATTTGCCCTTCTTCTAACTCGATCATCCCCTTTTTTTTCCTCATATTCCCCCATACATCGCCTATACGATTCATATGAAACAGAAGATAGCATTTCAGCAGGATCAGCAGAAAAGCCAAGTCCTTTTAAGGGTGGATCGCTACCAATCAAATTGAACATGTAAATTCCTGTCGGAGCACGGTATGCAATCCATTCATCAATACGTGTACAACCCGTCATTCTTTTCCACTTTTTTCGTAGCTCCCAGATGAATCGCTCCATGTCGTTGTTGGTCCGGGGGATACAATCGTGGCCATATGTATGAAACAACCCACCCCAGAACTTCTTTATCTGTTTGACGAGAGGGGCATACTTCTTGCCGGTCGCCGCCTTTCGCTCTAAAAAAGAAAGGATACGCCTCATTTTCCCTTCTACAACCTCCTTTGAGTTCTTATCTTCATTTTCAAGTATCCCCCTTAGCCTCTTGAATATCAGCCAGTCGGATTTCAAGCTCTTGACCAACGATCTCACACGCTTGTCTGCAATAACGGGAGTTAAAATTGCATCTAATTCGCAAAGCGCAGTTTTATACGCATCTTCGTGTGGATACTCAGATAGGCATCGCCGAATAGTTCTCCT
>DAOUUS010000116.1 GCA_030668065.1 Candidatus Methanophagales archaeon | reverse complement strand
TGCGGATATTATCTCTGGAGTCCACACAACCGGGGAGCTTGGAACAGAGCTAAAGGAGCAGTCTTTGGTGCTGGACACAACAGAGGGCGTAGTGGTTTTAACGGGTTGTGCGCATCCTGGTTTGGGCACTATTATAGAGACGGCCAAGGTTTTCGGTGATGTGTACGGAGTGATAGGAGGTTTTCATGGTTTTGATAAGTTAAGGCAATTGGACGTGCTGAAAAAGATAAGCCCCTGTCACTGTACCGCTCGTAAGAGCGAGATAATGGCTATGTATCCGGATAAAGCGGTCTGGTGTGGCGTAGGAGAAGTACTTGAATTTTAGTCACCAGAAGAACCAGCTTTCGGTATATATCACATAGAAGAACAGCAGTAGATTCGCCATCGCATGTGCCTGAACACACGCGAATATGTTCTTTCTCTGGTACAGTAGCAGATTCAGAATCATAGCTGTTAGTAAGCCCGGCAGCCAGCGGAAATGCGCAAAGCTGAAGAACAACGACACCACTGCGAACGACATAAACGTGTAGGTTCCTATGGGCACATCAGCCCACTTATCCGGGTCTATCAGGTATCGTATCAAGAACGACCTGTTGAACAACTCCTCGATGAATGCAGCAACCAGGACGCTTCCTATGAGTCGCAGGCTCAGTAGGACGATTAGCATACCAGAACCAAAAATGGTTGGGTCGTAATGACGGGACGCCGTAGAAAACATAGGATAGTGCCCTTCCAGGCCCACCCATAGGATAAAGACAAGCACACCGACAAGCAATGCCAGCACATCGAATTTTCGTGTAGCAAGTTCGGTATATAAGCTTCGGTATCGCAATAGTATGCCACCTACAATTACAGTTCGCAGTCCGTATGCGACATATAGATGGTACGCATCATAGCCAACAAGCAACTGGGGTACGATTTCGCCGATGACAAGATAAATCACAAATGGAAACACATATTTCCAGGTACCACCTAAGTGCCAAAAAGTCTCGAAATAGCGGGTATGGTAGCGCTGCACGAGGAGATATAGCGGCACAATAGAAAAAAGCGCGGCTATTCCTAACGCCCAGCTCACGAAAGAGCCTAGATAGACCAGCAAGAGGCATGTAATTACCGCCATCGAGAGTGTGTTTAAACGGCTTTCGAGGGTCATTGTAATAGTACTATTAATAGTGTGTACGGTAAAACTATTTTTGTGCTGTTTACCGCCCTTTCAAGTTATAGCCTTTGGCACCTTTTACTACTAGACCGGAAAACCTTAGCCAGTTTAAAAATTTCTTTGCATATGTCTTCTTCGTTACCGCGGTCCATTCTTTCTCATACACGGATTCTAAGACGTTCCCGACAGTCTCCACTGTTATTTTAGCCTCGGGTAACTTATCTATTACCCTTTTATAATTCGAGTTCACTAAATATTCTGTGAACTGCATTTTGCGTAGTTTGTCACTATATCGTGCCATCGCCTTTCCTTCTTTGGTCAATTCATAAAAGCCACGGTGTGGATGCAGGACAAAACCAAATGCACCGCAGCATGAAAGCTCCTGACTCAGTCGTCTTTCCTTAGTACCCAGTTCCCGCGATAACGCATGAATATCACCATTCGAGGAGAACAGTGCCTCCAGAATCTTGAACATCTTCTCTGCACTGAGATAAGGGATAGGAATATCGCCCTCTGCCTCTTCAAGCTGGTTCGATTTTAATAGTCCCTTTTTATAATGGCCCAAACCTGTAAAATCGAGGATGCTTGCAATAGCAGCCCCATAAGTCTTTAAAGTCAGCGGGTTCTTCCAGCTTTTATTATACTGCGTGACTATCTGGTTGCCGATTACAAATATCGTCAGTTTTCCCTCTTGCTGGAGCTTCTGTTCAATCATCATGAAATAATCAATATCCTTCACCTGATCCCGTAACACCTTTTTAGCCTTTTCCTCTTGAGTTCTTAATAGCGTAATATAGTCTTTACCCATACCCGTAAATTTATAGCTCCTTTTACCAACGACCAAATTAAGCGATTTCAGTGTTGCTATTAGATTATTGATAGTAGTTGTGCTCGCGCCTATTGCTGTTGCTAAGCTCTGTGTTGAGAACTCGTCAACATCCGAAACGTAGGGCAAAGGAATTGCTCGCACGAGTTCGTTCATTTTGCCAATACGTAAGTAAGGAAAATATCCCTCATTTATCCTGTTCATACTTTCACCTCCTCCATCATTTGAGACATGCAATTTCTCGCTCCTTCTTCAATACATTTATTATATCTTCATAAACTACTTTTAAATCCTCTTTCTTAACCTTACCCAAAAGTTTCTTTATCACTAATTCCGGTGTACTCGACCCGATATGGTTGAACATCGGTTGTCTATCTACGATTATGTTCCCCGACTCATCTAAACCCTCAGATTCTATCCCGTCCACGCGCACTTTCTCTACACTTATATGCGGCAGTATCTCATGAATCAAATGCGTTATCACCACGGCTAACGTATCTTTCGGTAAGTTATTCAGTATAGATGCCATTATACGCCCCATAGCGCCCGGTTCGGTAAGTGCTTCCAATTCGTCTATTAAAACCACTTTCCCGCCTTCTCGCATGAATATTCGGCTCAATGCCCTCATATAATATTCAAAAGACCCCGTCTTCCTTATCATTTTCCTGCGGTACAGATACAAAGGTAGCAGCGGTATTTCCGCTCGCTCCGCCGGCACCGGCAGACCCAGTTCCGTGAGTACAATCGAACTCGCAAGTGTAATTAACAAACAGGTTTTACCTCCGCTATTCGCACCTGTGAGGATAGATACCGGGTGCTGAGTGGCGCCAAAGATGCCTAAATTCGCTTCGCCAATGGAATACGATACGGGTACTACCTTCTCTCCGCTCTTCCGCTCTTCATCCAGCAGAAATAAATGTCTGCCCATAGTCACGCCTATTCCTTTCTCTGTTATCACAGGGATATTCATCTTAAAGTCCCGACTAAACTGCGAAATGGCGAGCATAAAATCGAGATAGAAGAGCATACTTATACTTCGGTTTACACCGTCTCTATGCACTTCTAAGTGCTTTGCCAAATCTCTCAATTCATAATAACGCCTCTCGCTCTTCGCTCTATTATACCCCTGTCTCAATCCCGCTATCTTATCACGTGAAAATTCAAAAGGTAACCCTGCTTCCAGGGTCTCATACGCACTCGCACTCAAGATATTCGTATCTTCGCGCGTCAGCATCAGCTCATCCGCTATTCTCGCTAGAGTTTCTTCCAGGTAATTTCTGAATTCATCCGCGCCGCCACCTGTTTTCATTATCTTGGCCGCTTCCCTGTTTATCGCTTCCTCCCAGCCGAAAAACAATTCGTCAAATTCTAGTGCCCCGGCACCTCGTGCTTCTATGCCCGCTATAAGTGCCAAAACTTCTTCTAACTCTTTTACTAACACACCCTCGAACAGCCATGATTCTTTTAGCAGATCAAATTCGTTCAAAAGCTTTATCACCACTTCTATCGCATTCTTCTTGGATACAAAGGAATTGACCACGAACTCCGGGTAAATCTCGCACGTATCAGACAACTCTTCGGGCCTTTTGGTTATAATACCAGGTGCATCAAGTACTTCCGCGCCTGCGTCTTCACCGATTAACAGGATGGTATTCTCTTTTTGCAAAAGTACTTCGGCTTTAGCTGCGGAATCAACCAATTCGACACGCACAAAATCGCCATAAATCTGCTTCACCGCACGCTCTATCTCTTTGCTTCGGGTAGCGATAAGAGGGGCATATCCAAAGCTCACCTTCCCTATCTCGGCTGTGGCAAGTGATTCCCGCACCTTAGCCTCAGCATCGCCCATTAAAGCCCTCAAGTCTTCACACTTTCTTATATCGCGAAACCGTCTTTGCAATTCCTCTTTATCGCGCGAAGCGGTAAGCGTAAGAACGGTATCTCGCCCATTTTTTGTCGCCGGATAGTGAGAAAGCATCCCCAAAATTTCTCGTGCCAATTCTCGTGTCTCTTTTGTGCAGAAGATTTCCCGTACTTTATACCCTTCTAAAGCCTCTTTATACCGCAGCACTACCTTCTCGGCTTCCTTCCGTTTCAGACCTAGAAAGGCAGATAGAGTATCGAGATCCGGGCACAGAATTGCATCATTCAAATAAGGCGCTATGAACTGCGGGACATCAGGAGAGTGATATTTTTTACGATTGACCATAACTAATCTTTTCCTAACGTTTTTGGTGTTGTCATTATGCCGCGTCTGTTATTTAGAACCTGAGTGTTTTAATACGATATTATTGCTATGCACAGCCAATGCAATGTCTGTCATGGCTAGTTCACTTCTTACTGAGCCTTGACTCACCATTAACCCTGTCACACGACCGGTTTTGGTATCGAAAGTAATATCGTCCACGTTTCCCATAGAGTCGCCCTCTGATGATATAACATTTCTATCAAGTATATTTTTGCTGAATACCCTCACCGCTTTAGTCTTACTTTTGGAAATCAAATCACGAGTAAAACGTTCTCGCCTTTTTATCCCATCCATATCCAAATCCAAAACTTCACTAATCGCTTTTAAATTAACCACATCGTCCAACGCGAGCCCAAGCCGATATAATATGGCATGCACCAAACACTGAGCGAAAGCAAAAGGATACTGCGCTGCAAATTCGCCATGTATCTCCATCAGCTCTCTATTCCTATCATCAGACAGATATTCAGTCATTGCATCCCGTAGCTCAGTTGCGATTATCGCTTTTGCTTCCCCATCCTTAACAGACCCCTTCGTTATCCCCTTAGCCTCGCACATCTGTATGGCATAGGGTACAAAATGTTCTATGGGCACCTCTTCAACGTCCTCTAAAATAAAATTCCAAGGAAATAGCCTCGATTTGAGGTACGCAATTACTTTCTCCTTCTCCTCTTCCTCTCCCCCTCTCTTCATCTCTTTTTCCCCACATCTAAAAACGTCATGACAAAAACGTCATAACCAAACGAATATACAAGTTTGAACTTGAAATATCTTTTCTTTTCTCCCGCTGCTCGCTTCGAGATCTCCAACTCTATGTTTCCACACGAAATGCACTACCCACAAAACTTTATATAGCATTAACCAGCAACCCAAAAGCTTTATATACCTCCTACTTCTTAAGAACATAAGTACCTGAAAAGTAAAGGATAAGAGTAAAAAAAAGAGAGGGCAAAAAAAATGGTAGAAGTATTAGAATACGAGCATAAAGGGATTGTCGGTGTAGAACCGGAAGACGAACTGTTTGGAATACCAAAGTTGGCGGTAGTGGGAGTAGGTGGCGCAGGGAATAATTCTATGAATCGATTGGAACACCTGGGTGGGCTGGAATGCGTTGACCGGATAGCGATAAACACGGACAAGCTACACCTGGATTCGATAACCTGCAAAAAGAAGCTTTTGATCGGCAAATCGCTTACTCGTGGGTTAGGTGCTGGGGGTTCACCCGATGTAGGACGAAAAGCAGCGGAAATGGACAAGGAGCACATACATGAGATGGTATCCGGTAATAACTTCGTGTTTTTGACTGCTGGTATGGGTGGCGGAAC
>DAOUUS010000313.1 GCA_030668065.1 Candidatus Methanophagales archaeon | reverse complement strand
TTT
The DNA here is from genome assembly GCA_030668065.1 of Candidatus Methanophagales archaeon. Lineage (GTDB taxonomy): Archaea > Halobacteriota > Syntropharchaeia > Alkanophagales > Methanospirareceae > QENJ01. Next base: position 1,698 of record DAOUUS010000313.1, on the reverse strand, counting down.
TCTTTTTCTAAAAGAAAAGGGTTTAATATCTTTTCTGACATGCTATGGATACCATATTATTACATCGTTAGCCCTTTCAAAATCAGAATCTCTGGTTGCAATGTTTTTTGATTCCACTTTTTGTAAAAACGCCTCACACGATTTCCCATAGCTATGATTCGCGGATGCGTGATATATAAAGATATTAGCATCTACAAAAATCGTTTCTCGCAGATCAAAGTCCACCAACCTATTCTTAAACTTCAAAGTATCTTCTTTCTGTTTCACGCTCATAGTCCTCAACGACTCTATCTACCAACTTTTCTTCGGTTTTAAAGAATCCGAACATCCGTTTTGTATAACTTTTAGGCCGAATTTTTAGTTCTTTTTCTGATATTTCAACCTCAAACTCATCCAGACCAATTTGTTTTAATACCGTATTGGGTATGAATACCCCGCTCTTTTTTATTTCTATTCCCATTTTCTGCCCTCCTTAAACATGAATATTGTTGTAACATTTATATACTCTTCTGAGTCATATCACTTTTCGCTCAATATGTCCCCCGTGTGCGATGGTGCGAGGGAGAACACAACAACCACCTGCTCCAGCTCCGCCACACCCAGGGATACATTTTTCAGTAATGTCAAATCCTCTTCATCGCCTGTACACCGTTGTTGTTCAGGTCGTATGTCCAGTCCAGTGGGGTTGTGTTTACTGTTGCATCTGCCATCTTTGCTAAGTCGCCTGTTGGCATCTGCCTGTTCACTATTTGTGTTCAAGTCGCCTTTTTGGCAGAGCGATATGTCCACGGTTGTTGGGGCTTCGGCTGTTACGTTTACAGGGTTGGAATCGAGCCAGTAGCTGCGTTTCGTGGCAGTTAGGTTATAAAAGCCGGGTGCGACAGCTTTAAATGCGTAGTGGCCGATGCTGTCGGTTTGTGTAGTGTTTATTTCGGTGCCTTCTGGATTCGTCAGTGTAACGTTTGCGCCTGCAATCCCTGCTGAGTCGAGATCGGTGACGGTGCCGGAGAGAAAGTTCAGTTCTACGAAACCGGCTTCGTAATCTGCTCGCACTTCTTCTACTGACAATGCGCGGTTGTATATCTTGACTTTGCTTAATTGTGCATATAAATCTCTATATCACATTTACCTTTTCTTTTATACCTTCACACATTATACTTTCTTCTGTCTGCGCCTGTACAATTTTATCTGCCTCGTAAAATATTACCTCAATCTGCAGCTTTTTAAGTGCTTTAACGATGGGAGATTCTGTATTTAGCGTGAAAAGCATAGTATTTCCTGTATTTTCCGTCTTTTTCACAATATCATAATATTCAAGCTTTTCCCAAAGGTTATAAAGCGACTCGTAATCTATCTCGGAATTTCTCGCAATCTCATCCTTAGAGTAGTCAAACCCCTCAAAAGTCAATAAGAAATCCAACACCTTAGCCATCGCTTCGGTGAACAATCCCTGAATACCAGATCGCTCTTCTGTATAATCTTCTTTGCTCATGAAATGAAAGATAACCCTTTCTCTATATATAACTATCCTATATGCTTTTATGTGTACTATGACAAAAGAGCTTCGCAGAGTTCAAAAAGCGATACTAAAAAATCTTTTTATTCATAAATATATTGGCAAACGACATACATCCGAGGATAACGCCGTGAAAGGATTTCCAACACATGACATAAAACGTCTCAAAAAAGAACTAAAAG
>DAOUUS010000017.1 GCA_030668065.1 Candidatus Methanophagales archaeon | reverse complement strand
TATTTACGTTGCGTGCATACACGGCGTGTTTGTGCAGAATGCCATACTGCGAATGCTAAATGCAGGCGTTAAAACTGTTATTACTACTGATACGATTGAATCAGTCTTTAGCAAGGTGAGCATAGCGAAGATGCTTGCGGGAGTACTGAAGACAAGCTCTAAAACCAGAACAGAATGAAACTGTCCTGACAATGTTTCAAAAAAGAGCAATGGCAAAAGAGTGGTATGAGAAGATAAAACCCATGCTGCCACCACCGCTCATTCTTCTATTCTCACACTATTTTCCGCTCTACTCTAATAAGAAGCCCCACCCACCAGTATCTGCTTCACGCGTACATGCGGTGCATATTCCGATACCGGCGCATCCTGACCATCCTTACCACAGAATCCTATTGACCCGCGCGCTTTATCATTTCCTACGGCATCTATGTTCTTCAATACATCTAAGGTTCTACCAGATAGTGAAACGTTTTTCAGCCGCTTAGTAAGCGTACCTTTTTCTATCAGGAACGCTTCCTCGGCACTGAACTGAAATTCGCCTCGTATCGTATCTACCTGACCGCCTCGCATACCTTTTGCATATATACCATACGAAATATCCTTACGCATATCATCAAAATTACTGTCGCCTTCCTCAATGACCGTATTGCTCATCCGGACTATCGGCATCTCCGAAAAGTCAGCCGCACGTGCATTCGAGGTCGGCATGGCATCTAATCTACCCGCCGTCTCCCGAGTATGTAAATAGGAGACCAAAACACCGTCTTTTATCAGCTCTGTCCTCGAAGATGGTATGCCTTCATCATCATATTTGTAATAGCCATGTGAGTTCTCAATGGTTGGATCGTCAGCAACCGTCAAACCGTCATAAGCTATCTCCTCGCCTAACTTACCCTGCAATATTGACTCGCCGTAAAGGACATGGTCGGCTTCTGCGGCATGACCCAGCGCTTCGTGCATGAACACGCCTGTGAGTTTCGGGTCCATTATCACAGGTAACTCACCCGCAGGTGGTAATCCGGCATCAAGCAATCGAATCGCCTTATCCGCAGCATTCACACCCATAACTTCCGGATTCTCCGCTTCGATGACCTCAAAACCCGCTACTGCGCCTATTGTTTCCCTACCCTCTTGCAGAACGTCTCCTTTCTTTGCAACCGCATGCACGCGCATAAAGACCGCGGGCGTTTTCATCACGATATAACAGCCTTCGGAATTAGCAAAAATTTGCTCTTCATAGCCATCTAAATACAAAATAGAAACGCTCTTTATGAGTGGCGAATGTGCCTTTGCTGCTTTATACGCAGCTTTAACCATGCTCTTCTTCTCGTCTATGCTGATGTCAGCAGGGTTTATCTTCGGTTTCAACTTGAAATGCTCGGTTATTGCATTCGCATCTGCGAGTTTTATGGGCTCTGTCTTCGCGTTGGATAGCGAAATCGCTCGGCCGATCTTCAAAGCATCTTCAAACGTGTCTTTCAGGTTTGATATTTCATTTGAGGACGAGAAGCCCCAGGAATTGTTATACAGCACTCTCGCGCCCAGTCCCTGTGCTATACCATAGCTCATCTCGCGGAAGATGTTGTCTCTTAGCTCGATTACCGTTGCGTAACCCTGTTCCATGCGGAGATCGGCATATCGCGCTTTTTTCGATACCGCAAAATCTATCGCCTTTTTTATCTCTTCTTCCATTTTACAATAAAGAAATATAATAACTGTGGTGATATTATTAATAATAGAGGGGCCGTAGCTCAGACTGGGAGAGCGCTCGGCTGAAGACCGAGTTGTCCCGAGTTCAAATCTCGGCGGCCCCATCAAAGTAAATGAAAAAAGAATTAAAAGTAGTACCAATCACAAATGGATCGGTCATAGACCATATTACAGCGGGTCAGGCTCTGAACGTGCTGCGGATATTAGGGATAACCACGAAGACAGACGCGGTTTTAAGCGTGGTGATAAATGTACCAAGTAAGGTTATGGGTCGGAAGGACATAGTAAAAGTGGAAGAGCTGGAGCTAAAGTCTGAAGAGGTGGATAAAATCGCATTGATCGCGCCAAACGCTACGATAAACATAATACGCGACTCCGAAGTAATAGCAAAACACAGGGTTTACCTTCCCGGTTCAATAGAGGGTATTATAAGATGTGCAAACCCCAATTGCATATCCAATGCGAAAAGAGAGCCGGTTATATCTAAATTCGTGACTGTGAGTGAGGACCCACCCCGGTTCAGGTGCTTTTATTGTGAGAGGATAATAGAAGATGTATCGGGGTATATCAGAATTTCGTAGTTTACGTTTTTTGTGGCCACAAGAGTACACGGATTTTTGTACTGCGCTTTTACCCGCGGCAACATATAGTAAATATTAGTAGGGTAAAGATGGTGAAACCAAGAGCTCAGCTACACAATCTAAGCGTTTGTGAGCATGGCGGGAAACCGGGAACAGCTAAGAATAGCAGAGTAATAGACTTTAGTACGAATTTAAACCCGTATGGGCCACCTGGTTTTCTGTCCGAAGCGCTAAAAGCGGCGATTCACGGTTTGAACAGGTATCCGGATAACGAATGCCGCGAGTTGAGAGCGAAAATATCGAATAAATTCGGATGCCGGGAAGAAGAAGTACAGGTAGGAGCGGGCGTGTCCGAACTCATACCGCTCGTAGCGCATGCGTTTGCGAAGAAACGAGTACTGATGCTGAAACATACTTATGGCGAATACGAACTAGCAGCGCGAGTGATCGGTGCGAAGGTCAAGCAAATAGAAATGCCGGGACTGCGAATCCAGCCAGAGCTGATAGTAGCAGAGATGAAGCCCGAAGATGTGGTATTTGTTTGCAATCCGAATAATCCAACGGGGCAATATCTCGGTAAAGAAGAACAGGCACCGTTGATAGAAGCCGCGGAACGATTAGATGCGTTATTGGTGATTGACGAAGCGTATGTTGAATTTGTACCGGATGCTTATCCTTTACACAGTTGTGTATCCAGCAGCCGGAATTTGCTCATCTTACGGTCAATAACTAAATCGTTCACGATACCGGGCGTGCGAATCGGCTATGCCATCGGTTCGGAGGCTATTATACAGGCGATGCAGAAGATAAAAGCACCCTGGAGCGTGAGCGTGTTTGCGGAGAAGATAGGCACAGCGGTAATTGGCGCGGCAGGTGATGCTTTTCTGAAGGAGACGACAGCAAAGATAGCAACGGGTAAACAACAGATAGAGAATGAGTTTGCCGTGCAGTCCGATGCGAACTTCTATATTCTTGATGTTGGAGATGCGAGCAAGATGAAGGCTGCGCTTTTGGAGCATGGACTTGTGGTAAGAGACTGCACTTCCTTTGGGCTGCCGACTCATGTAAGGTTCTCGGTGCGTAGTGAAGCGGAAAACAATTTGTTGATCAACACTATTTTAGAACTGATTAGTACACGAAACAGGTGAAATATGTTGGGCGGGTTGTTTAATCGGAAAGCGCAGGAGATAAAGATTGAACGGATGCAGGCACGCATAACCGAGCTGGAATATGAGACTAAATCGCTTGCAGAACGGCACTCGAAACAGACGGTACGAGCGAAGAAGGCGGTATCAGAGAAACAGGCGGCTGACCTGGCACTGAAGAATGCGGAGAAGAAGATAGAAACTCTCGAACGAGAGCTTAAGCAGCAGGGACCGGAGGAGCAAAACGCTGTTGAACCGGGCTACAAAAACGCTATCACGTTAACGAACGCACGAACTTCTGACCTGATGTTTCAAATGGGTTCCATCCGGTCGAGGAACGATGACCTTCTGTCGGTATATTTACGTCCCGGAGAGACAATCAGCGACCTGGCGGAGTTTGAACGAATGGTAGAACTCGACGAATTAGTCAAATACGTGCTGGCACGGATCGAATCGCCGACCGGTATAGCACTTTTTTGTGATATGAAAAGGCGGGGCTTGGGATCGTTAATTGTGGCACTGCCGTTTCCGATACGGGATACCACCTGGCAACTCGATTGTGCCTTTGATACCGGGCAGATGCAAGAGATACTGGCGTATTATCGTGATATTTGCATTGTACTGGCACACGCAGGTGAGACTATTATCGTTGTAGCAGATCAGGAAGCGGTTATTGATCACAAGATAATTCGTAGTAGTGTAAAAGAGAAGCATACAAAAGGCGGGATGAGCCAGCGTAGATTCGAACGGCTTCGTGATGAGGATATTAGACATCACGGTGAGAAGGCAAGAGATGGGTTTGAAGCACTGGTGGCTGAATATAAAAACGAACTAAAGTTGGTGGTTGCAAGCGGTGAACATAGTTTGGTTAAGGAGATTACACAGGGGTGTTCAATTCCGGTGATTAGCCGTAGCATAGACCCAAAAGCAAAGATAGAGAAGCAGAATATTGATAAGATACGGGTACTGGCATGGTCCTCGAGATGGTATGTTGTTTGATTGGTGTTTGTTTAGCTAACCACAGATCACACAGATTTTCACGAGAAGATAATACTCTGGATCAGGCTTACGTACACTATTGTTTTTTTAAATCCCCCGTTAACCCCAAAATCTTGTGCTAATCTCGTGATATCTCGTGGTTTTTTTCCCCTGCTATACAAAGACCAAACTTTTTATCTATGCCACACATCTCAAAATTAGTAGCAGTGTAAACATCTAAAGGGTTTTATTCCAAAAGAGGAAATAGGCTTTATGAACAACTTCCAGGACAAGTCAAACTTCATATGGCAGGTTGCAGACGACATATTAAGGGGCACGTTCAAACAGCATGAATACGGAGATGTCATACTCCCATTCGTGGTCTTGAGACGGTTGGACTGCGTACTGGAAGAGCACAAAGACGCGGTCATTGCAACGTACAACAAATTCAAGGACATTCTGCCTGACCCCGCACAGGTATTACTACACGCAGCTAACGGCTTGAATTTCTACAACACGTCCTATTACGACCTCCGCCGGTTGGCTCAGGATGCCGGAAACGTAGAACTGAACTTTAATAACTACATCAACGGATTCAGTGATAATGTCCGTGAGATGATAGAGAATTTCCAGATAGATAAGATTGTTGCCAAACTGGTCAAGAACGACCTGATGTTCATGCTGGTATCGAAATTCACTGAAATCGATCTGCATCCGGATGTGGTCGCGAACCATGAAATGGGCTATATCTTCGAGGAGCTCCTGCGTCTGTTCTCGGAAATGTCTAATGAGACTGCGGGTGAGCACTACACGCCACGGGAAGTGATACGGTTGATGGTGAATCTTCTCTTTGCGGAACATCAAGCGGAACTCCAGGGTAAAGGTATAATCCGAACTGTCTTTGATCCCGCATGTGGTACCGGCGGTATGCTGACAATAGCGAAGGAGCATATCCAGCAGAAGATCAATCCCGATGTGGAGATCGTGATGTACGGGCAGGAACTGAACGAGCAGACGTATGCGATAGCGAAATCAGATGTCCTGATCATGGGCGAAGAAGCGGATAACATCCGGTCGGGTACAAGCTTCAGTGGAGACAGGTTCAAAGGCAATAAATTCAACTATATGCTGAGCAATCCACCGTTTGGCGTGAGCTGGAAGAAGGAGCAGGAGTTTATCAAAGACGAAGCAAACGACCCTTACGGTCGGTTCCATGCAGGACTTCCATGTGTTAGTGATGGCGCACTCATGTTCCTGCAGCATATGATCTCGAAGATGGAACCTCGTGGTAGTCGCATTGCAATCATATTTAACGGATCGCCACTATTTACCGGTGATGCGGGCTCGGTCATGATAAAACTATGCCTTTCACCCACGAAATCCACATCTTTTATATTTTACACCTTATACAAAAGTATTATCTGAGCGATACTTTAAGAGAAGAAAGAAATGACCGCGATAAACTTCAAACAGATAGAAGAGAAATGGCAGCGTGGATGGGCCGATGCGAAAGCATTTGAAGCAGAAATCAGCAGCGCTAAGAAGTTCTTTTTCACCGTTCCGTACCCCTACACCTCCGGACCGTTGCACATCGGTCATGGTAGAACCTACACCCTAGGCGATATAATAGCGCGATTTAAACGTTTGCAGGGCTATAACGTGTTGTTTCCCATGGCGTTTCACGTTACCGGCACGCCGATTTTAGCGATTGCCGATAGCATAGCAAGAGGCGAAGAAGAGGTTGTGGCACGGTTCAAAGATTACATCGCGATTTATGAAGATGCGGATAAGGTAGATGAACTCATAAATAGCTTCCGTAGTGCTGAGAACGTTGCGAATTTCTTCGCGGCTCGTATCTCCGCGGATTTCAAGCGGATGGGCTATTCCATAGACTGGCGACGGAAGTTCAATACCACCGAGCCAATGTACAACAAGTTCATCGAGTGGCAGTTCAAAAAGCTGTACGATAAGGGCGTGATAAAGAAGGGTAAATATCCTATCACTTATTCGATTGAAGACGACTCGGCGGTTGGAGAAGACGACATAGAAGGCGGGGACACCGAAAAAGTAGCTGTAATCGAACACACGGCTATAAAGTTCAAACTTGCAGACGGCAGTTGCTTAATTGCTGCGACTCTGCGACCTGAGACTATTTTCGGCGTTACAAACCTCTGGATAAACCCAGCTGCGAGCTATGTAAAACTAAAAGTCGGAGACGAAACATGGGTGGTTTCAAAAGAAGCAGCCGAGAAAATGGGCTATCAAAAGGACGAAATAGCGGTATCCGACGAGACAAAAGGTAGCGTTTTTGTAGGCAAGATAGTGAAGGAGCTTGTTTGTGGTAGAGAAGTCCCGGTTTTACCGGCAAGTTTCGTGGACGAAGATGTAGGTACGGGCGTTGTCTATTCGGTTCCGGCGCATGCACCGTATGATTACATCGCACTGGAAGACATAAAAAAGTCGGGAAGTCTCGAACTCGAGCCGATTAAGATAATAGACCTAGAAGGCTATGAATTACCCGCGAAAGAGATCTGCGAACGCATGGGAATAGAAAGCCAGATGGATGAGCGCCTGGAAGAAGCCACGAAGATAATCTATAAGGACGAGTTTTATCGTGGCGTATTGAATGAAAAGTGCGGCGATTTTGCGGATGTTAAAATAGCAGATATAAAAGACGAAGTTAAGGATTGGCTGAAACGCGAGAATATAGCGGATGTGTTCTATGAAACTTCACGTAAGGCGGTAACACGCGGTGGCGACAAGGTGATAGTCGCGGTTCTGCAAGATCAGTGGTTCATAGATTACACTCCAGAGTGGTGGAAAGAGTTGGGGCATAAACTCGTGGAAGGCATGACGTTCTATCCGGAAAAGTACAAAACCTATATGCACGACATTGTGGATTGGCTAGCTTTTAGACCGTGTGCACGGAAACGGGGTTTAGGTACACAGTTCCCATTTGAAAAAGGCTGGATCATCGAGTCGCTGAGCGATTCCACTATTTACATGGCTATGTACACCATAGCACATCTGCTGCGGCAATTGCCGGTTGATGCGTTAACCGAAAAGTTCTTTGATTTTGTGTTCTTAGGTATTGGCGATGCACAGGAATTGTCAAATGAGCTGAACGTGGCTGCTGACGTATTGAACCGGATAAAAGACGAGTTTGAGTACTGGTACCCGAACGATCTGCGGCATACGGCACCACCGCACCTGTCCAACCACCTGGTATTCTTTTTGATGCACCACGCTGCGATATTTCCGGAAAGCCGGTGGCCCCGTGCGATTACTCTGAACGAGTTGATGATTCGAGAAGGCAAGAAGATGTCAAAGAGTAAGGGCAATGTGATTCCGTTGGCGGACGTGTCGGAACTCTATGGCGTGGATTTGTATAGGTTGTATTGTGCGATTAACGCTGATTTCGCAACCGTAGTCAACTGGCGCGAACAGGATACGGAGGCGTTGCGGAAAAAGCTTAATGCCGTGGTCGAGCTATTTGAGGATAGCATAGATGCGGAAAGCATAAACGAGGCTGAGCTCACGCATATAGATAGATGGCTGCTGTCTCGGTTATACAGACGGTTACGGGAATCGGTTGAGCTATTTGAAGCGTTTCGGATACGTGAAGCCGGCATAAACATGATTTTTAACGCTATGAACGACATCCGGTATTATGAGCAGCGGCAGGATAAAGACAGACGTAAGAGGATCGTCCGGGCCGTAATTGAGGAATGGTTGATTGTCCTGTCGCCTATTGTACCGCACGTATGTGAAGAGATCTGGCATAAGCTGCATGAATCGTTTATTTCGGTGCAAACGCTGCCGGTGCTAAACGAGGCGTTTATTGACGACCGTGTGGAACGAGAGGAGGAGTATTTGGTTGCTTTGATTTCTGATATAAAAGAGATACTGAAAGTAGCGAGACTCGAGCCGACAAAGATTTACGTTTATACCGCGGAAGACTGGAAGTGGGAGCTATTCCGTGCGATACAGGATTTGCCGGATAAAGATAAAATCCGGGAGGCGATGAAGCTCAGAAAAGATAAGAGCACGGTCGAGTTTGTGAAGCAAGTGATGAAAAGTAAGCTGGATTATTTTGAACTCGGTGAGCCGGAAGTTATTGAGCGAGAGAAAAAGTATTTAGCTAAAGAGTTCGGGTGTGAAATAGGGCTAAATGAGGAACACGATCCGAAGGGTAAGAAGAGGTTTGCTGTTCCGTTGAAGCCGGCGATTTTTGTGGATGGGTGAATAGATAAGTTTTTGAGCCATTTGTTGAGTGACGACCGCGCCACACCCGATTGAAATCAGGTGCATCCCTGCTAAACTCCCCATCATCTCAAATATCCCTTTTTGAATTTAAATACCGCCTTTTTCTATCATAACAACTCAACAAACTCTTCAACAGTCAATCCCGCATCTTTAATCAAACTCCTAAGCGTACCTCTCTTTAGCTCCTTGTGTTTTGGCACAGAAAGCGTAGTGGAATGTCCAACTTTTTCCATGATGACATGATTTTTCGTTTGTCTACTTGCGACCCAACCAGCTTTACTGAAGGCTTTTACTGCTTTGAGCCCTGATATTACTGGTAACTTCGCCATTTACACGGCTACTTCTATCGCTTTTTCTTCGACACCTTGTAGCGCTCTCTGATTAATAACTTCCATACATCCCTGTATTGCATCTTTGATGTTTTCCAACGCCTCTTCCATCGTGTCGCCTTGTGAATGACATCCCGGCAATGCGGGGCAGCTCACATTGTATCCCCCATCTTCTAAATCTTCATTCATAACAACTTTAAATTTCATTTTCTCGGCACCACTCAATAGATATATTTTTGATATTAAAAAAGCTTTCCACATAAGCCCCAACCACTCCACACTCGGAATAAATTCCGGGGCATCCATCCCCGTTTAGATAGTTTATTCATTATAGAGGCTGTCCAACAATCCAAAACCGCGCAAAAAAGAAGAGGGGACAGAGCTTAAAATCAGAAAAGAAGCGAAATTTTTGGTATCAAAACAATTGTGAGAAGGCCTCTATAGCCCACCAAAAGTAAAGAAATACAAAAAGTATATCGCAGATTAACAAGTAGTTACCAACAAGTTTTTAAAATAGATGATGTATCCACCAATCCCTTAACCGAACACATATGAATGATACTTACATTGTCGTGGTAGCACTCATACACGATCTAACGCTCGTAACCGCAGATGTAGCACATTTCAAAAGGATTGAGGGGTTAACGAGTGGAAGAGTGGCAAATTCTTTAGAGGTTAGAGTCTCTATATTCTCCGAGATGGTTTGTAGCAGATACGGACGCTCGCTCTTGAATGATGAACCGGTTGCAAACAAGAATCACAAAAGCAATCGGTAAAACGCGAGGATAGACTGATGTCACTGGCTATTTCAACAGCACCAATCGCTCCGCTATTGTTACACATACAACAGCATCTCACTGCTATTCGACACAAGGACTGGGTTTTAAAATTTACGCTACCACAACGTTTTCCGATAGACATGACGGGCAAACCACTTTATCGCCCATACTATCAAACTTGTTCCCGCAGTCCTTGCACTCGTATCGCGTCACTTCCATCTTCTCGATTTCTATATTGAAATCGCCTTCCCCTACACTACACATTGCCTCTTACCCCCTATAGTTCCACACATAGATTAAGTATAACAATTGTTATATATAAGGTTAGTTATAAATCCTGTACCATTAACAGAAGTAAACATTATTGTATCTCTATAAACGAGAGGTGATGAACTATGATACTTGAGATTGTCGTTATTGTAATCTCTATTGGTGCTTTGTGGGTGGGTGCCCGCTGGCTAGTGGATTCGGCATCGCGAATTGCTCGTTTGCTGGGTGTTTCCGACCTCGTGATCGGGCTGACCATTGTTGCGCTTGGCACTTCTGCTCCTGAGTTCGCAGTTACTGTTATGGCCGCACTCAAAGGCTATTCTAATATTTCCGTGGGTAATATCGTGGGCTCGAATATCTTTAATCTTGGGTTCATTTTAGGTGGGGTTGCAATCGTCCATCAACTTCGCATCACCCCGAAACTTGTTTATCGCGATGGTCTTTTTCTCCTTACCCTGTCAGTTTTACTCCTGTTTTTCTTCCGGGACCTGACGCTAACCCACCTGGAAGGCGCCGTTTTGTTCTTGTTGTTAGTTTTATACCTGGGCTATCTTTTCTGGAGACGGGAACCCCGTGATATAATAGAAGCCGATGAACCACCAGCGGTAAAAGGTACGTGGAAAGATATTCCGTTCTTATTTATGGGGCTCATTCTGGTCCTGGGCGGCTCTCATTTACTTGTAGAATCTGCAACTACTATTGCACACGCGGTGGGTATCTCGGATTGGGTAATTGGTGTGACTATAGTTGCTGCCGGCACTTCTGCACCGGAATTCGTGACGTCTCTTATGGCCTCTCTCTCGGGCCGTCATAGCCTAGCCGCGGGAAACCTCATTGGCAGTGACATCTTCAATCTTGCGGGTGTGCTTGGTCTGGCGGGTATGCTCCGACCGTTACATATTGACCCCTCCGCAACAGGAAGTCTGTATATGCTTGTGGGTATGATCGCAATAGTCATTTTATTCATGCGGAGTGGTTGGCTGCTCACACGAGCCGAAGGCGTTTTTCTCGTCCTTTTAGGGTTAGTGCGTTGGATTATGGATTTTAGCTAACTCTAAAATCCAGAGTAGTTTCCTCACATGTTTGTGGTTCGAAATTCACGTTTGCGGGATCTTTTCAACCACATTGCGGAAAATGTGTGTCCGGCATGAACTCTATTTAGTAGCACACTTTGGCAGCGTTTTGTTAAGGCTTGTGATTAACCGGTGGTTGTTTGGTCGTTACACTCATCGGGAAACTACATCGGTTTTTGGTAGAAGTACCAAAAGAAAGTGAAGAGGGACAGGGATGAGGCTCTTGATTGCAAATGTACCATAAAAAGGTTCGAATAGACGTCTTTTAAAGAGACAGTGCGAAAGATAAAAAGGGGATAAGTTCTTTAATATATATGATATAATTATTTGTTTGTAATCCAAAAATGAGTGACTTATCACCTTCGCTTCAGGAATGGAAGAACTTATACGAAGCCGCGATAGAATTCAAAAAGGTCAAGTGCTGGAATTGGATGCAGGATTCAGACATATTCGGCGTGAAAAACCCGGCAACCGGCGAAATCGGGTACTGTTGCATATTAGGCAGATTGGGCGATTATTTTGGCTTAGCGGTTTATTTAGGTACAGAAGGTTTTAAAGGGTATTTAAAACTGCAATTGGGCGACCCGGAAAGTGGTATTGAAACATTCATGCTGCAGAAATGTTTAATGGCTGCGTTTAGAGACAGAACGGTTTTGCAGAAACCCGATTTGGAACAGATAAAAAAACTTGGACTGAAATTTAGAGGGCGAAAAGAATGGCCTCTTTTTCGAAGTTACCTTCCGGGCTACCATCCCTGGTATTTGACAAGCGAAGAGGCAAAATTTTTGACTTTAGCCTTACACCAAGCGGTAGATGTTGCATTACGATTTAAAGAAGACCAGGATATGCTTGAGCCTCTTGACGATGTTTATGTCTTTGTTCGTGTGCCGGAAGAAGAAAATGACGAATTGCGCTGGCACGATGAATGGCTGAAGCCACCGCTCATAGAAGAAGAGGCAGAATTTGTGGCGGAACCAGTAGATGAAGTTCGTCTGGAACGGCTCAAAAGGATTGCGAGGCATGAACAAGGTACCTGGGAAATTGACTTCTTCTATCTTGCACGAGGTGCGAAAGACGGAAAAGGACGACCTTATTATCCCTATGCTTTTATATGGGTGGACCATCATTCGGGTTTCATTTATCATTCTTTAATAGTGAAACCCTCGAAACCGGAATACCGATCAGAATTCATGGAGGAGTTCCTGAGTTTCATTGAGAATACCGAAGTCATACCGGATAAAATAATGGTCTCGAAAGAGGAACTATTTCAGTTACTTAAGCCTGTTACTTCCGTGTTGGACATTGAACTAAAACGGAGTCGTGAATTAAAAGAAATCGAGCAGGTAAAAGCAGGAATGCTTGAGTTTTTTGGCTGAAAGAAGTGGTCCAACAGCTCAAAAACATAGGGAACGCCCAATAAATAGTTTAGCCAAAGGCATGCCCCTAATAAGATAGTGTCAGATTAACCGCCGAGTTCACTGAGAACGCCGAGGATCAAGATTTTGGGATAATGATACGTTACCAAACACTTATTTTCATCTGCGGTAAAGCGGGGTAAAATATTAGTTGTGTGTTCCCTACGGAACTTCAGTAAATGTTACCTATTTAGTGCTTTCGTTGCATTAATCAGTACCTCCGGATCATGATGTCCCTGGTAAATTGGCAACACCTTTTTATCTGTTTCAAAAAATGTGTAAACCGCCGTTTGTGCGCATCTAACAGAATACTCTACCGTAAACACACAATCATTTGGTACTTCGGCAAATTGCCCTAAAAAGGCAAAGTTGGTTGATCCGTTAGGTATAACCTCAGGACGGTCTCCTAATTCTCTTGGCATGAATAGACTATCAACAAAAGGCATCATAACCGGAATGCAATTTGCTTTGCCTGCATCCATTATTGGTTGCATCTTCTCAGTGATTTTCAGATGATAGAATAGCTCCTGTAATATCTCTTCTCCAGAACATTCAGACATCTTTTTCTTAATATGATTTCCTATTCTATCTGGATAGAGCCCGTAACCCCAGAAAACCTTAACCTCTTTCGGTTGGTTCGCAAAATGAGGCTGACGAGCTATTACTATTGACATGAGCCAGTTGGAATCGGTCATTGTAACCAAACCACCCGTACCGTCAGTATTTCCGGAAAAGTTTTCCATATGTTCGTGAAATGTCGGATCTTTCAGTGTAACGGTAAACGATTCCCACTTCTGCAACTCTATTTGGTCACTAAAAACTCCCGGATTGCCAAAGGCAGGATCTTTCTTCGCGATTCTTTCCCAAAGAGTCCATGAGCCTGATGAAGCCTTGTCTTTTAGTTTCGGTGGTGCGGTCATCAAGCCGAGGTCAGAGCTTTCCACGATAGATCCGTTGGTAATGAATACGTAATTATCTTTACCAATACTAATCCCCTCTTCCTCCCCTTCTTTGTTTTTGTAATGAATAACCGTTGCAGTCTTTTCATCGGAAGCGAAATCAAAATCAATATCAATTACCTGAGTCTCCATATCAAAATGCACACCTCGCTTTGTTAACCAATTTTCAATAGGGATCACCACGGAATCGTATTGATT
>DAOUUS010000153.1 GCA_030668065.1 Candidatus Methanophagales archaeon | reverse complement strand
TCATACCCAATACGGTATTAGAAAAAATTGGTTTGGATGAGTTTGAGGTTGAAATATCAGAAAAAGAACTAAAAATTCGGCCTAAAAGTTATACAAAAAGGATGTTCGGATTCTTTAAAGCCGAAGAAAAGTTGGTAGATAGAGTCGTTGAGGACTATGAGCGTGAAACAGAAAGAAGATACTTTGAAGTTTAAGAATATGTTGGTGGACTTTGATCTGCGAGAAACGATTTTTGTGGATGCTAATATCTTTATAGATCACGCATCCGCAAATCCGAACTATGGGAAATCGTGTGAGGCGTTTTTACAAAAAGTGGAATCAAACAACATTGCAACCAGAGATTCTGATTTTGAAAGGGCTAACGATGTAATAATATGGTATCCATAGCATGTCAGAAAAGATATTAAACCCTTTTCTTTTAGAAAAAGAAAAGCATTTATGGGAAAGGTTTACGAGAAAGAAATAAAGTGGGGGGAGAGATGATGGTAAATGTAGAGAAGATAAAGAAGAGATATAGAGATGAATGGGTACTTGTGGAAGTTATAGAAGAGGATGAACTCGGACAGCCAATAGATGTGGAGTTGATAGCCCATAGCAAAAGTAGAGGCGATACATATGACGCGATGAGAAAGACGAAGGCAAAGGACATCGCGCACTTCTACACGGGAGAAATCCCCCAAAAAGGATATGCGGTAGTGTTCTATGACCACATATAAAATAGATCCAGAGGCACCCGTAATTGCAGTATACGCGGAAATTAAAGGTGTGATTATAGTGCGAGAAAAGATGGTATTAGATACCGGCGCGACATACACTTTAATTCCATGGGATATTGCAGAGACTTTGGGATATGACCCGGCATATTCAAACCGGAAAGTGAACATAACCACGGCATCCGGGACTGAAAAAGTCCCTTTAATTAGTGTTAGCCGTATCAGTGTTCTGGGGAAAGAAGCAAGAGATATACCGTGTATTGTCCATGATCTGCCAGAAACAAGCCATGTAGATGGATTGTTAGGGTTAAGTTTTTTAAAGAGATTTAAACTTTCCATAGACTTTCGAGCGGGTATTTTGGAGCTGGAATAAAAGTGAAAAGAAACTTTCATGACTCACAGGGATACCCATGCGCATGAAAATGTATTTTCATACCAAAGAACTCAGAAGACATTTTGAAGATACCAAAAGGAAGTTTAAGAAGATTTTTGAAGAATGAATGAAAGGTTTTTAAAGTGCGAAGAAGAAGATGTAAAGCAATCTTTAGAATATGCAGCATGGACAGTTTCGGAGAGGGTTCTTCCACTGCCACTATGAATTTTCTCGTTGATATGGCACTATCACCAAAAACAGTGAATGTGCTTCGGAATTCTGGGTATGAAGCTGTTAGAGTTAACGAATTGGGTATGGCAAAATCTAAGGATAGTGTAATATTATCGAGTTTTTATGGGCATGCCTTTGGGTAAACTATTTATTGTGTGTTCCCTTGACCACCACGAAACGCAGCTACTGGTCCGACTCCGACCTGGTCATCGTAACAGCCGAAGCTCCAACAACCGCGGGCATATTGCTCTGCATGAAAGGCGACTTGAACATAAATAGTGAACAGGCAGATGCCAACAGGCGACTTAGCAAAGATGGCGGATGCAACCGAAGCAGGAACATCTGACGTGACATTCGACCTGGACGGTGATGGCAACCCGGCAGATGAAGACGACTTGAGATTGCTGAAAAATGTATCCGTGGGTGTGGCAGAGCTGGAGTAGGCGGTTGTTGTGTTGCGGATTCCGCAATAAGTCATGAAATTTAAGCATTTACGTGTGCGTAAGAATATTCCGGTATATTTGGACACAGGGATATTCTCAGCACTGTTTGATGATAGTAACCGGAAAAGACATGATTTAATAGTATCGCTGTAATCATTCACTGATACGTGATGATTTAAGTTTCACCGATAATATATATATAGAAAGGATAGGATAAATCATATTAATGTGATAAGAATGGAAAACACAAAAACGATAAAGATAAGCCCTAAGGTCTATGCGGAATTAAAAGCCTTCACGAGCATTCTCAGTGAACGATTGACGAGGCATGTCACGATCAACGATGCATTGGAAGATTTGCTTTCACATGCACATAAAAATAAGCCAAGCGATTTTACGGGTGCCTGGGTAATGAGTGACGAGGAAGAAAAAGAAATCAAAGATAGTCTTAAGGAGTTGTGGAGCACGTGGAAGCTGGTTTAATCGTGGATACAGACATTTTAATCGACCTGCTACGCAAGAAAGATTATGCTGCTTCACTCATAAAGAAGCTTGAAGATGAAGTAGAACTTGCAACGAGCGCAATAAACGCATTTGAGTTATATCGTGGAGCATACAAGTCACGAAATCAAGAGAGGAATCTTGCATCGGTGAAAGGGCTCCTAAATAGCCTGCGTATGTTGAATACAGATGAAGATTCAATGGAGATCGCAGGGAAGATAACCGCAAGTTTAGAACGTGATGGCAATATGATGGATATTCGGGATCTGCTAATCGCTTCGATTTCGTTGGTTAATGGTTTTGGTGTTTTGACGAATAATGTGGGGCATTTTACTAAGGTAAAGCATTTAAAAGTGGTTAGTGGTAAAACAAAGAGTGGTGAGTAATCATTGTATCAGGATTCACTGATATTGCACCCGGCTATTACGACCTAAACGTATTCAAACACGCTACTGGCTCGACTCCGATCCAGTTACCGTAACTGCTGGCAAGCCAAAAACCGCGGACATATTGCTCTGCCAAAAAGGCGACTTCAACATCAACGGCGACCCGGTAGATGCGGGCGACTTAGCAAAGATGGAAGATGCAACAGAAGCAGGAACATCTGACGTGACATACGACCTGGACGGTGATGGCAACCCGGCAGATGAAGACGACTTGACATTGCTGAAAAATGTGTCCGTGGGCGTGGCGGAGCTGGAGTAGGTGGTTGAGAGGACGTTTTTTCTTGCCTTTTCTCATATATTGAAAGCTATGAATGGTAATGAAGATGTAAAGCAATGAAGCCGAAAAAGGAGTGCTTACTTGTAAAGATTAGAGAATGAATTGGAAGAAATCGTAAAAGTATTGGAAGGATGGGAAAGTTTTAAAGTAGTGTACAAAAGGACTTTCACAAGTGATATTTATGATAAAAATAAATAGTGTTATTTGGAAAGAAACTTTTGTTGAGAAAATAAAAGACAAACATCACGTGACTATGGTCGAAGTGGAGGAAATTCTGCATGGCAGGGAAAAAGTTTATCGTATCGCAAAAGGTGATGTCAAAGGTGAAGACGTGTACCTGGCATTGGGGAATACCCGCGCTGGACGGTATCTTTCTGTGTTCTTCATCTTAAAACGGAATCACGATGTGCTACCTATCAGTGCACGAGATATGGATATAAAAGAAAGGAGGAAATGTGGACATGCGTAATAAAAGGGG
The DNA here is from genome assembly GCA_030668065.1 of Candidatus Methanophagales archaeon. Classification (GTDB taxonomy): domain Archaea; phylum Halobacteriota; class Syntropharchaeia; order Alkanophagales; family Methanospirareceae; genus QENJ01. The sequence continues at coordinate 1,166 of DAOUUS010000153.1, read as the reverse complement.
GGATGCAATTCCGGAGCACTTCAATAGTGCGGAAGCAGCAGGCGAGTTTTGGGACACACACTCAGCCGCTGATTACTGGAATGAAATGGGAGACGAGGAGATGGATTTTGACATCCAGAAACGTACATTTTTGGTGCCTGTGGATGCTCGAATTTACCTGATTGCAAAGAAAAAGGCAGAAGCGGAACACCGAACAGCCGAGCAATTAATCAACACGCTGTTGAATCGAGAACTAGCTAAAACATAAAAACCTTTCTTTGAAAAAGAAATTTTTAGCAAAGAAATATTATGCTTTAGGTACAATGAAGAAAGATACGAGGAAAAAGAAATAAAGGGGCATTTCAATATTAGAAGCTGTTTCAGATACCAGGAGATGGAAACACATAGCAGAAGATTTAGAAACTGAAGAAGCAAGGTACATGAAGTTGTTGGAATCAAAAAAAAACTCGAAAGCGAATAGCATATGCTAAAACAAGCGTTGCAAACGCAATCGCTACACTGGCTATCCCTTCAGAAACAGAAATAGCATCAAAACGGAGCGACCGCACCGGCCACTACGAATTTGCTGGTGTTGCACCCGACTATTATAACATAACCGCCACGAAACGCGGCTACTGGCCCGACTCCGACCCGGTCACCGTAACTGCTGAAGAACCCACAACCGCGGACATATTGCTGTGCATGATATACGATTTTAATACAAATAGCGGACCCGCAGATGCCGGCGACTTAGTAATGATAGAAGACGCTTCCGTGGGCAATCTCATACCTGATGGGTCATACGACCTGAACGGAAATGGAGTACAGGCAGATGCAAACGACTTAGCAATGCTGAAAGACGCTTCTGTGGCGGGTGTGGACGGTTTGGAGTAGGTTGTTGTTGTGTTCTCCCTCGCACCATCGCTCACGGGGGGGACATATTGAGCGAAAAGTGGTATGACTCAGAAGAGTATATAAATGTTACAACAGTATTCATATTTAAGGAGGGCAGAAAATGGGAATAGAAATAAAAAAGAGCGGTGTATTCATACCCAATACGGTATTAGAAAAAATTGGTTTGGATGAGTTTGAGGTTGAAATATCAGAAAAAGAACTAAAAATTCGGCCTAAAAGTTATACAAAAAGGATGTTCGGATTCTTTAAAGCCGAAGAAAAGTTGGTAGATA
>DAOUUS010000197.1 GCA_030668065.1 Candidatus Methanophagales archaeon | reverse complement strand
GGACCCTTTAAGCGGAGTTGCGAATCTGTTTGACGTGGCAATGATATTTGCACTGGGGTTGCTAGTTGCATTAGTGATACAGATGCAAGCGCAAGAGGCGCTCACGGATATTGAACAGATGAAAGAGATAATCGAGCGTGGTAAGCAGATGGAGATGGCCCCGACTGATGAAGTGGTTACAGTTTCCGGTGAAATAGAGACGTCCGGCACGCTTTATGAGCTTAGACAGGGTGATGACTCGGTATTTATACTGGTGAATGAGTCCGCAGAAGGTGCGGGTTGATGTGTAAACGTATTCAGGAACGGTTCAATGCGAGCGAATTTAGGAGATACCATTAAAAAAAGGTATAGGCTGTGGTAGCGGGGTAAGGACGGGTTCGGAAAACAGTACTGTTCCGGTGCACAACACCCGGAAATCCAAAAAGTTTATATAGTCCTATAATTCTACCATAGATAGAACAAACAGTAACAAATCCGGATGAGGAGAAGAAGACATGAATGAAACAGATATTATGGACAAATACGTTTTAGCACAGGATTCGTGGCTAATAGCACTGGAAGGCATTGTCGCACTGATATTCGGCTTTTTCGTTTTGATCTGGCCGGGAATGACGTTGGGATTTCTAATTATCCTCTTTGGAGTTTTTGCTGTTGTGGGCGGCATCCTCGCATTTGTCGCAGCGGCAAAAGCGGAGAAAGGGCAACGTGGAATACGTATCTTTGGGGGTATGGTGTGCATCGCGGTAGGACTGGCCGTGTTGTTAGTGCCAAGGCTTACTCTTGCGATGTTACTTATCTTTATCGTGCTCTGGATGCTGGTTATGGGTATATTCAAACTAATCGCAGCCTTCAAGATACCGAAAGAAATTGGTAGCAAGTGGGTGTTTGGTTTGGAGGGTATACTTTATATAGTTTTCGCCGTGCTGCTGGTCAGTCTCGGTATAGAAGGACTGGAACTGTTGTGTCTGCTAATAGGCTTTTTCGCGATTTTCGCGGGGATAATACTTATTACTCTCGCATTTATGGTGCGGAGCCAGCAGATGCGAGTCGCTGCATAAAGCAAGGGTTAACCTCGATTCACAGCAGTACAAAAACGGATGGGGTACTTAGGGAACACACAAATTTTTTATAGATGCAACGTCACAACAGTTAAACAAGAATAGCAATTGTTGTAACTTTATTTTAGAACCTCGAAAACCATAAACTACCACTTCGTCAGTCATATTGAATAACCATTCATATTGTTCTTTCATGGATATAGAATACGAATAGCGGTTATTATCGTATTCTGAAAACCCGAAAGGTTTAAATGGCATCCATCTAACTTGTTATACTATGAACCTAAAATTATGCTGTTTTGGACAGAGCAGAAAATGTTGTCACTATCCGAATAAAATGCTTGCATTTACTATCCCTTACTTCATTCTCAACTTTCTTGACCTTATAATCACGCGAATCGCGCTTGCAACCAGTGATCACCTGTACGAACTGAACCCGCTGTATTATCACTCGTATTTCCCGCATGTTAAGATATTAGTGCCGATTCTACTATTCGCTCTTTATGTATTCTTGTATTGTATTAATGACACAAAATACGGACGGAAAGTAGTAGGAAAGGCAGGGGTATATTGCATAATCACTTTGATGATCTTATCCTGGATTGTCTGCGTTAATAACGTGTATCAATGGGCAATAGTGCTTTAACATCCAAAAATCGTGATCAAAAAGAAGGCGAATAGCTATTTAGTGTTTGTTTTGATAACCCGTGTAACTTGTGGTTCAAAGATATGACCCCAGCTTCTTAACCCGGCTAACCGGATTTGGATGCGTGGAAAAGAGTTCCATCGCCCTATCCGTACGACTCACGCTCGCTCGTTCGGCAAAAACCCGTAACTCATGCTCGTCTATCTTACCGTCCCTATCCAGATCTGCAGCGCTCAAGTCCTTCAAATCGTTCCGTGCGGTCATAGGATCCGCTGCGAAGAACGCTCGCATACTACCGAACTCTTTCTTTACCTTCTCCTGCTTCAGACCGGCACTGCCATAAATCATTTTGTACAACGCAGAAGCGAGTTCATGCGGCCTATTCGTCAGTTCTACACTGCCTGCGTCTGCGTAATATTCCCTTACCCGTGATGCGTATAGCACGATAAGATTGCTTATGAAATACATGACAAAGGCAATAATAGCAATCGCCATCATCGGTAATCCACCTTCCCTGTCTCTGCCGCCACCGCCAAATAGACCGGACCAGAAAAAGCTGAAATATATGAAGTAGCAGATCATCGGTATCACACTCAGCGCAGTTATAACTACCATATCACGATGCTTTATATGCGATAGTTCATGCCCTATAACAGCTTCTAACTCGCCCTGGGTCAGCATCTGCATCAAGCTTCGCGTGACACAAACACGAGCTTTCTTTTTTGAAGTGCCAAAGGCAAAAGCATTTGGTATGGGTACCTCAGAAATACCGACTCGCGGTTTTGGTATCCCTGCTTTCATCGCTAATTCGGTCACCATCCTATGCAAATCCGGCTGCTCCTGTTCCGAGACATAGCGGACACGCATTGACCGTTCGACAATCTTCGGACCTATAAAGAACTGAACTGCCACAAGTGCGACTGCGATTACCGCATACAGTAGCGGCGTTCCGACACCCGCAAAAGTAGCTATGACTATCAGTAACGAATATATAACAGCAAAAAGTAGAAATACCGCGAATAACATCCTTATACTTAACCCTGCTGTTCTCATAGTTTATCACTGTATAGTATGGTTCCTGCTATTATATAAAGTATAAAAAACAGCTTCCAGAAATAGAAACTTCATTTTTTGTAAAGCTTTTGTTCTAAGAGACGGTTAGTAGTATTAATGAACGAAATGTATCCCGCAGTTAGAATGAGGCGTTTACGAACGTTAAAGCTGATACAAGAGACACGGCTTTCTACAGACGACCTGAGTCTACCGTTGTTTATTGATGAGAACATAGCAGATAAAGCGCCGATTGAATCAATGCCCGGGCAGTACAGGTTCTCAATAGAGGGCGCGTTGAAAGAAGTCTCAGAAGCGCATTCACTCGGCATAAAATCGGTGCTGCTATTCGGCATCCCGGCGCGAAAAGACGAAACAGGAAGCGAAGCGTTCAATAAAGAAGGCGTGATACAACGAGCGGTTAGAGCGCTAAAAAAGGATTTTAAGGACCTCGTGGTCATCACCGACTTATGCCTTTGTGAGTACACAACTCACGGGCATTGCGGTCTTATAGAGGAAGGAACAGTGCTCAACGATCCGACGCTTACGATACTGGGAAAAGTAGCGGTTAGTCAAGCGGAAGCGGGTGCGGACATTGTCGCGCCTTCGGGTATGATGGACGGTATGGTAAAAGCAATAAGGCATAGCTTAGACAAACACGGCTTCGCCGACACGGCTATTATGTCGTATGCGGCGAAATACAATTCCGCTTTATACGGGCCTTTCCGCGATGCTGCGGATTCGGGTTTCAAGTTCGGAGACCGAAGCGGCTATCAGATGGACTTTCACAATGCACGGGAAGCACTGCGCGAAGTAGAGCTTGACATTGCCGAAGGTGCGGACATCGTGATGGTGAAACCCGCTATTTTTTATCTCGATATTATTTCTAAGGTACGTGCGAGGTTTGACGTTCCGTTGGCGGCATATAACGTGAGTGGCGAGTATGCAATGATAAAAGCAGCTGCGGAAAGTGGCTATTTAAATGGTGAAGAGACGTTGATAGAATGTTTAACGGCGATAAAGCGTGCGGGTGCGGATTTGATCATTACGTATTT
>DAOUUS010000055.1 GCA_030668065.1 Candidatus Methanophagales archaeon | reverse complement strand
CATTTCACGTGTTGAAGTAGGCATAAACGATGATTCGAGCGAGTATATCAAGGTATTTTATTCAGGGCCGATAAGAAGCGCAGGCGGGACGGCACAGGCACTGTCCATATTAGCTGCGGATTATATACGGCGGCGGATGGGATTTGCTGCGTATTCACCACGAGAGGAGGAGCTATGGCGGTACGCACTTGAAGTTTCGGCGTATGCACGGATAGCAGGGTTGCAATACACGCCTTCGGACGATGAGATAAAAGAAATAGTAAAGAACTGCCCAATATGCATTGATGGCGACCCGACAGAGGAACGTGAAGTAGAAGGTTATAAAGATCTTGAACGGGTCGCAACGAACAGGATAAGGGGCGGTATGGTACTTGTGCTCACAGAAGGGCTGGCCATGAAAGCCCCCAAAATAAAGCGGCATGTGGATAAACTCGGGCTCGAAGGTTGGGACTGGTTAGCGAAACAAGTAAAAGCAAAGAAGGAGAAAGGCAAGAAGAACTTTTTAGATGATTTAATAGCAGGGCGACCGGTATTTGGGCATCCCTCGGAAAAAGGTGCTTTTCGGCTCCGATATGGACGTGCAAGAAACACTGGCTTTTCTACTGTCGGCATTAATCCCGATACGATGTCGTTGCTTGGATTCCTCGCAGCGGGCACGCAGATAAAGCCCGAACTACCGGGTAAAGCTCATTGCGTTGTACCAGTTGATTCTATCGAAGGACCAACGGTGAAATTGAAGAACGGGAATATCATCAAATTTAAAACGTCAGGTTGTGAACAGAGTATAATTGATAATGTGGCAGAGATTATAGATCTGGGAGAAGTTCTTATTGATTATGGTGATTTTTTAGAGACTGGGCACCGATTAGTACCCGGCGCATACTCTCATGAATGGTGGTTGAAGGATATGGCACTAAAATCGGAGGAAGAAGCGGCGAGGTGGCGTTTGCAATTTCCTACACAGAAAGAAGCAATTGACATATCGTCCCGGTATGACCTGCCATTGCATCCTGCTTATACCTACCTGTGGGAGGACATAACAGAAGGGGATCGGGACTATCTGGCTGCACATGTATCCGTCCATGGGTTTTTAGAGCGCGCATGCGAGAAACGCAGCAATAAAGAGACGCTATATCTACCGGAAGATGATGATGGACGAGTAAAAGCGATTTTAGAGAACTTGCTCGTTTTGACTATCACCTCCGGTTTGACCCGAACCGCTACGCAGGCTCCACAGTTGGCGGTGGAAGAGCCGTATGCACTACTAGGATGTTTAGGGCTAGACGATGCACTGAATAAAGACAATACGGTGCTGCTGAAAACGAGACAGAAAGCGCCGACTCGGATTGGTATGCGAATGGGCAGGCCCGAGAAATCGCGAGAGCGAATGATGACGCCAGCACCGCATGGCCTCTTCCCTCTGGGCACAGCAGGCGGTAAAAACAGGTCGTTGAAGGCCGCTTTGAAGGCTAAAGAAATAGAAGTAGAAGTAGGGATGCGGCGATGCCGAGATTGTGGGCACGAGTTTCTATCCTGCTGTTCTGCTTGTGATCGGTGTGGCTCGTTCAATGTCCGCATTTTGGATCAGAATACAACGAAAAAAAAAGTAAGAAACCGGAATACCGGCTGGAACAGAGTTAGCCGAAGGACAATTGATTTGGGGCAATTTTATCATGATACGATAAAGAAATTGGGTGACGGCCACGATATAAGTAAACAGGACGTGAAATGCGTGACAGGTCTGATTCCGAGCCGTAAAGTGCCTGAACATTTAGCAAAGGGCATTTTAAGGGCTAAGCATGGTGTGTTCGTGTTCAAAGACGGTACAATAAGATTCGATTTCACTAATTTACCGTTAACGCATTTTAAGCCAAAAGAGATAGGGATAAGTGTCGAAAGAGCGAAAGCGTTGGGGTATTCACAAGATATGGATGGCGAGGAGTTGAAAACGGATTCGCAAATGTTAGAGCTTAAGCAGCAGGACATCATTGTCTCGGATAATACCGCTTCGTATTTGTTAAAGGTTACGAATTTTTTGGATGATTTGTTAGAGCGATTTTATGGCTTGTCACGCTATTACCGTGCCTCGAGCAAAGAAGACCTCTTAGGGCAGCTCGTGCTTGGGTTGGCACCGCATACTTCGGCAGGGATATTGGGCAGAATAATAGGGTTTACACGTGTGTCAGCTTGTTATGCCCATCCGTTTTTCCATGCCGCGAAACGCAGAAATTGTGATGGTGACGAAGATTCAATCATTCTTTTGCTGGACGCGCTGCTTAATTTCTCGTTATCTTTTCTACCGGATAGGATCGGTGGCAGAATGGATGCGCCCCTGGTACTCATCCCGTTTATCAATCCAAAAGAAGTGGACAAGGAGGCACATAACCTATCCATTATGAAGGACTATCCGCTGAATTTTTACGATGCCACTATTTCTGGTGCATCACCAAAGGATGTGGATATAGAGACGGCATCTACCCGGATAGAAGAGCCAAAGGATGTTTATGGGTTCCGGTACACAAATGAGACAACGGACATCGCGGCGGGTCCTTTGAATTCGCTATATAAAACTTTGGACTCAATGGAGGACAAAGTGAATGCGCAACTACGGTTGGCAACGATTATAAGAGCAGTAGATGAGCGTAATGTGGCGGAAACGGTCATTAAAAACCATTTCTTGCGTGATATAAAAGGTAATCTCCGTGCGTTTGGCTCACAGAAAGTGCGGTGTAGCAAATGCAATGCGAAATACCGTAGGATTCCGTTGGGTGGTAAATGTAGCAGATGCAGCAGTAAGTTACTTCCTACTGTGCATGCCGCAAGTATTAAGAAATATCTTGACGTATCGTTACGCATAGCGGATGAGTATCTCGTAACGGATTACACACGACAGAGGCTGGAGTTGTTAAAGACTGATGTGGATTTGTTTTTCCCCGTTGAGGATAAACAGAAATCGCTGAGCGATTTCATGTAAAACCTTTTCTTAAAAAGAAAAGCTTTACCAAAAGAACAATTACTAAGGGGCTTATTTTATCCCTAATCAACTCTCCCGGCCAAAATAGCTATTAATTATCTGGAGAACCCACTTTCAAAACTTTCCCTATCGGCTCGAATTTAAATAAATCGGTATTTATCCTACAACTATAAAAACGGCTTTAAACTGCTAATAGGGGTAGTATTGTGCTAAATTCGTGTATTTTCGTCTTGAAGAAATCAGCCTGTAACCCTTCTCGGTAACACATATCTAAAATATTTTTTGCCATACACTAAAAAAACTATAGCATACCGAAAATGTTATGTTACCCAGAAACTTTGAATTCTTTCAGCATTTTTTAAAAAAAGGGAGGGATAAGAAATGGCTGAAGAAGAAAGATATAAAAGGGCAAAAAAACGAGCGGGTGAGCTAAGGTGATTTTACGAACATTTAATCGTTTATGTCGTAGTGAACATAATGCTCGTCTTTATTAACCTCGTTACCAGCCCGGATGCGCTATGGTTCTACTGGGTAACAGTTTTCTGGGGAATAGGGATTATTTGGCATGCGATTGGAGTCTTTGGGAAACGGGGCAAGCTGGGCAAAAACTGGGAAGAGAAGAAGATAAAAGAACTGATGGAAAAGGATAAAAGAAAATGATTAAGAAAAATGGAATAGGCATGGCTATTGTAGTAGTATGTGCAATTGTTACAATTGCCATGTTTACAGGCTGCATTGAGGAAGAAACAGCTACACCTGCGGTAACGGTAACACCAACTCCGCCTTTGGAAACGGTTTCGGACAAAATGCAAAAGCCAAAAATGGTCCAGGTAGATGATATAGAAATCGGTTATAATATCTTTGGTGACGGTAAACCAATTATTTTGATAATGGGTTACGGAAGTACGATGGATATATGGCCACCGAAAATGATCGAAGAACTTGCTGCAAAACATCAAGTAATTGTCTTTGATAACCGAGGAATGGGAGAAACTACTTCTTATGATAAAGAGTTTACGATTGAACTATTTGCAGATGATACTGCTGGTCTTCTGGATGCACTGGGTATTGAGAAGGCAGATATGTTTGGCTGGTCAATGGGATCTTATATTGCACAAGAAATTGCTCTTAATTATCCGCATAAAGTAGATAAGCTTATTCTCTATGGTTCAGATTGTGGAGGAAAAGAAGCTATTGAAGCCAGTTCCGAAACCCTAAGCATTCTTACTAATCAGACAGGCACACCAGAAGAAATTGGAGAACGACTTTTTAAACTTCTATTCCCTGCTAAGTTCTTACAGGCAAATCCAGACTTTTATAAAAGCTTCCCATGTCCTAAGGAGACAGGTTCTCCACAAAATATGGCTCGTCAGGTAGAAGCAATTGGAAACTGGAATGGAACATATAATCAACTTGTTAATCTAAATAAGTCCACTTTACTTATTACAGGTACAGAAGATGTTATTGTTCCACCTAAAAACTCCTTAATAATGGTAGAACAAATCCCTGGTGCTTGGTTAGTCCAAATAGAAGGCGGTGGGCATGGTCTTATGTATCAATACCCTGAAAAGATTAGTAACATTACTCTCTCATTCCTTGAGAATCGAAAAAATGATTAAGCAACCTGGAATAGGCATAGGTATTGTGGTACTAGGTGCAATTGTTACAGTTTACTACCGCACAGCCGAATTCTTCCTTCACGGCGATCCGACAGACCCGCGTATTCTGGCGACCGGGCGAAAAAGCAGGGAGTGCTTCATCAAGGCAGGCAAACTCTTATCGTCACCGTTTGAGTCAATTGAGATACCTTATGAGGGGACAATTCTACCCGGGTATTTTTTCCGTGTGGACGACTCAGATACACCCAGACCCACACTGATCCTGCAAACTGGCTTTGATGGTACCGCGGAGGAACTTTATTCCGGTGGTTGTGCCGCAGCCCAGCGGCGAGGCTATAACTGCCTGGTGTTTGAAGGCCCCGGGCAGGGCGCGGTCATCCGCGAGCAGAATCTGCACTTCCGACCTGACTGGGAGAATGTGGTCACGCCCGTAGTTGACTATGCTTTGACAAGACCAGAAGTCGATCCCGATCGCATTGCGCTCATGGGCGTGAGTTTAGGCGGTTATCTTGCACCACGTGCTGCTGCGTATGAGCATCGCATCGCTGCGTGCATCGCAAACGGAGGTGTCTTCGATGCCTTCGAAGGCATGGTATCTAAATATCCTGAACCCCCAGAAGCCATTAAAGAGTATATAATCCAAAACCCATCGGCTTTTGATGATGAGATGAGAGAAAAGGCAAAGTCGAATACTGAGCTGCAGTGGGCTATGGAGCAGGGGATGTGGACGTTTGGGGTGACATCTCCGAGCGAGTGGATGCTTAAGTTCGCTAATTACACAATGAAAGGCAGCGCGGATAAAATCACTTGCCCAACGCTGGTTTGCGATGGCGAGGCAGAGTCCGACTTCCCCGGGCAGGCTAAAAAATTGTACGATGCTCTAACATGTCCCAAAGAGTACATGCTCTTTACGGTTGAAGATGCCGCCGAACAGCATTGCCAGATGGGCGCCATGGCGATTTCACATCAGCGTATCTTTGACTGGCTTGATAAGACCTTTGCGGAGATCACAGGTGAGCAGAGTTAAACAATAGGCGGGCAATCAAATGTTTAAAGAGATATTGAAAAAGATGGCGGAGAATTTCTCTGTTGTTTACGTTCTTGTAGCGATATTTTATGCAACAGTAAACGTACTTGTTTATGACGTAAAAGCAGTAGAAGCGTTTTTGGCTAGTTTTTTATTCTGGTGTGTTGGTATCCAATGTATTAGTGCCTGCGTCCTCCACTGGTACCAGCCTACGGCAGACAAAATTGCTGAAGGTATAGGCTTTGGCGCCTGGCAGTCCATTCCAAAAAGAAGTTGCGGCGGCGTCTGGTGCTTTTGGTATTTTGGGCGTACTCTGTAGCTGGATCGGTGGTGATTTCTGGACGGCAACTGCGATTGGGGCTTCTTTTATGTACTTCCTTATGGGTATCGGTCACGTGTTAGATATTGTTAGAACTAAGAACACATCTATCTACAACGCAGGAAGTGTCTTGTATACCGACCTATTAGTTCCCGTGGTGCTGATAGCGCTATTAATTTTATGGAAGATGGGTTTTTAAACTATTAATGACCGACTCCAATGCTTCGGAATCCGGAATGACAACCCATCGCATCGAGGCGTTAACAGATGGCATCTACGCCATCGCAATGACGTTGCTAGTTTTGAACCTTGCGCTACCGGAAGTAGGGACGTACTAGGCAGTACAGTTGCATGACGCGCTGTTTGAACAAGCGCATAAATTCTTTAATTACGCACTCAGCTTTATCCTTCTGGCGGTCTTCTGGATAATACATCACGATCAATTTCATTTTATCACACGAACCAATCGCACCCTTCTCTGGCTAAATATTTATTGTATCATGTTCGTAGCCCTGGTTCCTTTCACTACTTCTTTAAGTGGCGATTTTCCGGATGAAACGATAGCGAAACTGTTCTTTGATCTCAATTTGTTCATATTAGGGGTTTTACATAGCTTGAACTGGGTGTATGCCACAAAAAGTTATCGGTTGGTTGACCGCAGCATGGACCCTAAACACATTGCTTCCGGAACAAAGCGGGGCATGGTCACTCCGTTAGTTGCTCTTTTAGCGATGGGTCTATCTGTAATAACCCCTCTGTGGTCTTCCTGTGTGTATCTCTTGATTCCTGTTTTATTAGCACATCCGCTGTTTCGACACGAGTCGAGCACAGAAACTTGAACAGTGGCTTTTGTGTGGACGAAATCGGTATTATTTTTATTCTCTTCGAATTCGCCATCGCAACAATACACCCTCGTCCAGCTTCGTCATCGCATCTTCACTGATAAACCCGGAACCATCTACCAGTGTCGGTGCATCCTCGCCACCTATGATTATGTTGCCAACATATGTATATTTTTTGTCCACGAGCTCTTGCGAGAGTAAAGACCAGTTAAGCGTTGCACTGCCATCGCCCATCAATCTGTTTACGCTACGTTGCCATAACAAATATAAAAGTGTATTACGTATTTTAGGCGGAGTTACGGATCAAACGAAAAGTACTTAACTAACGCGATCAATCTTTTTAGGATAGGAGAACCGATAATGATTCGCGTTGGCGTTCATGTCTCAATCGCAGGGTCAATAGATAAGGCCGTGGACCGAGCAATAGAGAAAGACTGTGATACGTTCCAGATATTTTCGAAAAACCCTAGGGGCTGGAAAATCCGGGAACTCAAAGAGATTGAGATAGAACGGTTCATTGAGAAGGTCAAGCATGCCGGGATAATCCCTCCTGTGGATCACATGCCCTACCTCCCAAACCTCGCCGCACCGAGCAATGAGGTCTATGAAAAGTCAGTAGCAGCACTTATCACGGAATTGAGGCGGTGCGAGACTCTACAAATCCCGTACATCGTCACACACCTGGGTAGTCATCGAGGTTCGGGCAAACCCGCGGGTTTTTTGAGGATTGCGGACGCGCTAAACACGGCATTTCGTGCAGTTGATAACGAAGTGATGCTGCTTCTTGAGAATACCGCCGGCACAAAGAACAGTATGGGCACCACTTTTGAGGATATACGCCATATCATAGACGATATTGAGCATCAGGATAGAATAGGAGTCTGTTTCGATACATGCCACGCATTTGTTGCGGGATACGACTTGCGGACTGCTGAGGCTCTGAATACAACGCTGCTACTTTTTGATGAGGCTATAGGCCTTGACCGTCTGAAGCTCATTCATCTGAATGACGCAAAAGCGGGTTTGAACTCACGGTTGGACCGGCATGAACATATAGGGCTAGGATACATAGGCGAAGATGGTTTTCGGGTTATACTCAAAGACGACCGCATAAGGGCGTTGCCGATGATACTTGAAACACCTGTTGATGCTCGGAGAGACGACAAAGAGAATATCCAGAAAGTGAGAGAACTTGCCAAGTAAGGTAATCCCTGATGCCAAGTTAAAGTTTATAAAGAAAAAAACAGCTATATAACTCAATATACTAAAAGATTTAGGGGAGTTAAAAAATGGCAAAAACAATAGGTATAGATGTAGGCACGAGCAATTCAGCAGCATCAGCATTGATAGGTGGAAAAGCAACGATTATACCAAGCGCAGAGGGGACTAGTCTCGGTGGCAAAGCGTTTCCGTCATATGTCGCATTCACGAAAGACGGGCAAATGCTGGTTGGCGAACCCGCGAAACGGCAGGCGGTATCCAATCCCGAAGGTACAGTGATGTCAATCAAACGCAAGATGGGCTCGGACTATAAGGTGAAGGTTCAGGGCAAGGAATACACACCGCAGCAAATAACCGCATTCATTCTACAAAAGATAAAACGCGATGCCGAAGCGTTCTTGGGCGATAAAGTGGACAAAGCGGTCTTAACTGTGCCGGCATACTTCAATGATAACCAGAGGACGGCGACTAAAGATGCAGGTGCGATTGCAGGTCTGGAAGTCGTTCGAATAATAAACGAACCAACAGCCGCGGCTCT
>DAOUUS010000143.1 GCA_030668065.1 Candidatus Methanophagales archaeon | reverse complement strand
ATATTTATAATCAGAGTTTAGAGAGAAGTATTAAAGTGAGAAAAGTAAATAATCTCATGTGTAAATCAAAACCAAAAACTGAGGGGCTGTAAGGTAGCCAGGTTATCCTCCCAGCTCGGGGAGCTGGTAACCGGAGTTCAAATCTCCGCAGCCCCATAGCGTTAAAAACAGTCAGATGTGGTGTAATGGACATGAAACGATATGGATGGGGGTGAAGATAGATGGGTGTATCAAAATATGCGTATGTATATGCAAGAATAAGGGCGAGGATGTGCGAACTATTGGATGAGAGAAGGTTGAAAGAACTTGTGGATGCACGCAGTACCGATTTTTTGCCTTTACTTATGGATAGTGCATATAAAGAGAAACTAACGAAAGAGGGTTTGGCAGTGGTAAACGCAAGTAGGATAGAGAACGCGCTGAATGAGGCACTGATAGACCAGTACATGATGGTGATAAGATCAACGGACGGTGTAATACGGGCTTTTTTTGTGGAACTACTCAGACAGTTGGAAGTGAAAAATTTGAAGGCGGTTATTCGCGCAAAAGCGACAGGAACTACAGCACCTGCTACGTTTTTCCCGGTTGAAAACTTCTTCAGACGCCATATAAGTAAATTAACCGAAACGGACTCGTTGGAGAGCCTAATAAAGCGATTAGATAATCCCTACAGGCAGGTACTGGAAGAATTACTGCCCGAATATGAAAAAAGCAAAAGGTTATTTGTCCTGGAGAATGCCCTTGATGCGGAACTCTTTGGTGCGATATGGCATGAGACCGAGCGGTTGCGTGCCGTGGATAAAGGAATAGTACGGAATATAATTGGTACTGAGTTTGACATAGTAAATGTCATGACTCTGCTGCGGTGCAAGTCAGGAGGGATAGCGGAAGCCGAGCTGAAGAAGTATTTCTTACCTTATGCGTACACGCTTGATTTCGATGCGGTGAATGATTCGATTTATGCCGAGAATATGAACTCAGCCATACAGTTACTGCCGACACCCGCGTATAAGGACGTACTGTCCGATGCTTATTCGGTTTATGAAGCAGAGGAGTCACTTGTACCGTTTGAGAATGCACTAAGGCACTATTTTTTTATGTTGGTAAAGAACACATTGCGTGGCTATCCCCTCAACATAGGCACGACAATAGGCTATCTTTACCTTAAAGAGCTAGAAATAAAGAACCTCAGCACTATCGCGGTATGTAAAGAGAATGATCTATCGGCAGAAGAGACGATGAAGATTGTCATGATGTAAAAGATCGTCAAAGTTAGGGCTGCAGGATGAAACGGTTGCTTATCGCGGTGGTGCTAATGAGTGTGGTGCTCACCACGATCTTTAGTTCTGGCTGCGTTACGATGGATGGCTGGCGTGTGACAAACGAGGGGCTGCTAGAATATCGTGGCAACCCGGAATGCGACTATCAATTAAAAACGCTTGAAACTACGGGTAATCATACGCTACACGAAGTCGTATTCACGAGTAGGGGCAAGCAAATAGCGGGATTATTGAGAATCCCGAGCAGTAAAGAAGAAGTCCCGGGTGTAGTTCTACTCCCGGGCGCAACAGTGACAAAAGAGGGCGAGCAGGGGCTTGCAAAGTATCTGTGCAGTTTGGGCTACGCAAGTATCGCAATAGACCAGCGCAATCTGGGTGGTATTGATGTGCAAAGCGACCTGAGGATGTTTCTGAACGACAAAGAGCCGACCGAACACAAGATGGTGCATGATGCACTTGTCGCGGCTGAAGTATTGCGAAAGCAGTCAGGGATAAACCCGGAACGTATAGTATATCTCGGCGAGAGTAACGGCGCACGATTTGCGATAACTGCGTGCGCACTTGACCCGAATGCGCGGGGCCTGATTGCCGTCAGTACGTGCGGCTACGATGTAGATTCTGCAATTGCTACCGGGCAACTGAACGACCGAGATATGATTCGGTTTTACCGCTCCATTGATCCTGGTACGTATCTAACCGGAATACCGCCGCGAAAATTCGTGATGATTCATTCTTTGAACGACACGATAATTCAATATGACAGTGCACAGCGTACATACACACGGGTAGTAGCACCAAAAGAACTGTACACCGTTGGAACCGCTACACATGGCTACTGCACGGAGATGGATGAGTTTATCAAGACGGAACTTGAGGGTATGGTTTCGTAGGGTTTAGCTAGCCACTTAGTTTTAGTTGGATAGCGGAAGGGACGGTTGAAATGGAACACCAAGGAAGCACGAGAAGTATCTACACGGTATGCCATTGTGTCATAGATGCGAAAGCGTGTACAATATGAACAATAAGCATATATTAAATTGTGATGAACACCAATAGCCACAACATGAACACTGAGAGCTACACAAATATCTTTGAAGATTCGTACAAAAAGTATTTGGGTGTGAGAGAGCAGGATTCGCTGTATGTGCCGATAACCGACCTGTTGGGTCGTGGTGGGAAGAGATTAAGACCTTCTTTATGCCTCATGGCTTGTGATCTGGTCGGGGGCGATATAAAGAAGGCGATACCAACTGCGGTTTGTATCGAGTTATTCCATAATTTCTCGCTTGTTCATGACGACATAGAGGACGATAGCAAGCTGAGACGAGGCGAACCCACATTGCACATAAAATATGGGCTGCCTATTGCGGTGAACGCAGGGGATGGTCTATACGCTCTGTGTTATAAAGCGTTGATAGAGAACAAGCGATTGCTGGGGGTGGAACGTGCATGGGAGATATTTGAAGAGATTGCGGAACAGAGTATTGTGCTTTTAGAAGGGCAAGCGATGGACCTCCAATTTAAAGATAGCAGAGAGATGGACGAGTCAGAAGTAATAGAGGTGCTGAGGCGAAAGACGGCGAAACTATTTGCGATTTCTGCAAAATGCGGTGCTATCGCAGGTGGTGCACCCTATGAAGTGGCAGAAGAGCTGGGCACTGCGTGGGAGTACCTAGGTATTGCGTTCCAGATAAGGGATGATATACTAAATGTCGAGGGTGAAGAGGCGAAATATGGGAAGCGGATAGGGGAAGATATAGCAGAAGGGAAACCTTCTTTACTACTAATTAACTGCTTGGAACAGTGCACGGCATCAGAAAAGGAGAAGATATATAACTGTTTCCATAATTATGATAAACAAGAAATAGAAGAAGTAGTTAATCTATTCATAAAGTATGATTCGCTAAGATACTCGGAAGCGATAGCGATGAAATATCTGCGCAAAGGTACGGAAACGCTAAAGCAAATAGACTTGGAAGGAACGGGTAGAGAGGCAATAAGGGCTAAGATGGTGTCTATGGCGGAATATTTCGTAGAAAGAGAGAAGTGAAGAAGAGATAAGAATAAGAGGCGATACGGGAGAAATGGAGAGAAATAAAGATAAAAGATTTGGTAGGGGTGCAAACGCTTGCAGGCGATGCGGTAGGCAAAGGGGATTGGTCCGTAGATATGGTATTTATCTATGCAGGCAGTGTTTCAGAGAGATTGCAAGGGAGATTGGGTTTAAGAAGTACAACTAACAAACTTTCTTTGAAAAGAAAGTTTGATCAAAGAACAGCACAAAAAACAGCAGGGAAATATATCATTGTATTTTATTATAGGAACAAGGAATAAAAATGTCGTTAAATGACCCACTTGCGGATGCACTTTCGCATATGAAGAATATAGAAAGAGTAGGGAAGATGGAATGCAGTATAAAGCCAGCCTCAAAACTGATAGGGAACGTTCTGAGTGTAATGCAAGAAGGAGGCTACATAGAAGAGTTTGAGCGAGAGGAAGATGGAAAAGCGGGTATATTCCAGGTGAAACTTCAGGGTAAGATAAACGATTGTAACGTGGTAAAGCCGAGGTTTTACGTTCAAACGACCGATTTCGAGCGCTGGGAAAAGCGGTTCTTACCGGCAAGGGATTTTGGGCTGCTAATCGTTACGACATCAAAAGGTGTGATGTCGCATGCGAAAGCGGTTGAAGCGGGAGTGGGAGGACAATTGCTGGCTTTTGTGTATTAACCGAAAAAGCCACGGTAGTTCTAGAAAATAGTGCAAACTTATTTGTATAGCAGCGGGATAAGGATCCACGTGATTACACGCGATTAAAACTAAAACTTTTTAGGAACAAGTTTTATCAAACTTTCTTTGGGAAAGAAAGGTTGTGTGAGAATCTGTGGAATCTTGTGATTCGCTAAACAATCCCGCACAAACATTTTTTTTTTTGCAAAAGGAAGAATAGCGTTTATAAAACGCTTTGCTGAAAGAAAGGTTTGTTTTTTGTCATTGTGGTTTTGGTATTCGATATTGTTTAGGATTTACGGGGGGAAAATCTTTTTTGTCCATTGGATACGGGGATACAACAATTGATGTGTATATTTAGCACCTTGTTTCCGTATTGCACAAAATCGGGCTAAGGCGAAGTTTTAAATGCGTGGCTGCACTTAAACTAACTGCTGTACAAGGTAATAAATCTATGGGGTCAAAATAAGGTTGGATTTTTAGGTTACTAAAATCCACCCACGGCATCTCGTTCTACTTCTACGTGTTGAATCGGGGGTTCCTCACTAAAAAGCGATAGTGATATATACTAGTGGAACGTTACACTACAATATGAGCTACATACGAAAAATTATTCGGCGTAATAAAAGCGGCAAAATCAAGGTCTATTACGCCGAGGTAGAATCTGTCCGAGTTGGTGGAAAAGTTATCCAGCGGCACATCCGATCTTTGGGTACTGACCCGTCTTTCCCAACTAATTTCCCTATAGGAGATGTACAGTTCTCTTATTTAGCGGTTCGGCTGATGCAAGGCGATTTAACTCCAAATGAGGTCTTT
>DAOUUS010000232.1 GCA_030668065.1 Candidatus Methanophagales archaeon | reverse complement strand
TTCAATCCTTTTACTGTACAAATAAGCGCTACAAATACGAATAAAACCGCTAATAGCGTGACTGGCGATAGCAAACCCATAAATTTTGCATTGTATGAGTTCAGCTTTAGTAATAGAACAGCCGCGAAGAACAAAGAGGGTATGGTGATCATGTCGCCGGCGGAGGTTATGATTGGTGAAGACATATTATCCAAATCCCAGTTTCTGCGGTAGCCGGTAATGGAAACGAGAATGGAGATGCCGAGTAGAATAAATCCCGAGATTAAACCGCCGATCACCGAAATGAGGATGAATCCCGAGAGTGTTATGTAATTAGTACCCAGAACTCCAAACGCTTCTGCTACTAATTTCGCTAAGAACCCGAGGACCACGGAAAGAAAGAGCGTTAGTAACAAAGACGCATACGCATTCAGGTGTAACACACTCCCCTTTTTCAGTGTCGGGGAGAAAAGACCGAGGTGCATGGAAGTGCCCAACCGGGATACGAGAGCGCTATAAATATTACCACGCATAGCAATCGCAGGTGGAATAAGTATCATCAGACCGGGAAGCCATTGCAACATATCGGTCATCAAACTCAAACCAATACCAGCCAGAAGGCCTGTTAAAGAGCAAAAAAGGAGCGAAAATGGCGTCTGCCTAAACACATCGGAGAAGCTGTGGAAGAATGAAGAAACATGACTGAGAGGACTCATCCAGACGCTCTTCTGCGTATCCTGTGGTTGTAATCTCATGTCCGATCTCATACCTCCCTCTATCGCCACCGCTACTACCGCCTAAATACACTCTATTTACCATATTCACGCTTGTACTTGTCTCCTTTCGCAAGCTCAAGCTATCCGGCGGCTTTTGTTCTGCTTCACTTTCGTTATCTTGCAGCGACATAATGCTCTTTTCTTATTTTAGCCGCATCATTTATAAATGTGATGGAGATGTCATCTGGAGAAGCGGAACTGAGAGAGATAAGGAAGAAGATAGATGAAATAGACGATGCCATTGCCGATTTACTTTCAAAGCGGATGCAATATGCACATCAGGCAAAGGACGTGAAACAGCAAATGAATAAGCCACTTGCGGACATGCACCGTGAAAAAGAAGTGATAGAGAAGTGGCGTGAACGGGCAAGAAGAAGCGGGGATTATGGTTTAAGCGAGGAGATGATGAGTACGATAGCCGCGTTCGTGACCCGGTATACGCTTAAAAAGGAAGAGCAGGAGTAGGGGTAGCGTAAGAGATGCTCTAACGTCTATGTGAATGTGAGAGATGATGAAACCATTGGTTGTTAACACGGCAAAAGGCTTAGCGATAATGATACGGGGGTTTGCGTTACCGGACATCCGGAGAGTGATGGAGATTGAGGAAGAGTCCGCGCTGGATGGTGATTCTGCTTTGTATCTGGAGTTATATGAAGAATGGCGTGGGGGTTTCTTGGTGGTGGAGAATGACGACCGTGTGGTAGGTTTCGTAGTTCTGGTATTAACGCCTGAGGGAGAAGGGCGGATATTTTCACTTGCTGTGGATTCGAGATATAGAGCCGGGGGCATAGGGCGAACGTTACTAAAAGTGGCTTTTAATACGCTGAGGAAGAACAAAATAGGGTTTGTGCGGTTGGAGGTGCGTGTGACCAATCAGGTAGCACAGCGATTATACCGAAGTCTGGGCTTTTTAGAGGTTGGTTTTGTGCCGTACTATTACAAAGACGGGGAAGGGGCGGTACTGATGAGAAAGGTATTGTAAAAACCTTTTTTGCCTTTTCAATCTGCACCTTTGTTGTCCCGCCACAGGTCGGATCCATATTTATCACCTGTCACACCGCCCAAAAGCGATTGAAATATACACCTCCAGACATGACCCGCATCAACACCTACCTAAAACACTCTGATTACAGCGCCACAAGCACCAATCTCACCTTCACTGCTTCAAAAACTCGTTCAACAGCTTTATTGCACACAAATCACCACAGATAGAACAAGCATCAGTCTCCGAAGGTCGGCTATCTCTTATCCTCCGCGCCTCTTCAGGATTTATCGCAAGCTCCAGTTGCTTCTTCCAATCCAGCTTTTTACGTGCATGAGCCATTTCAGTATCTAAACGTCTCGCGTTATCTCGTTGCCCTGCTTTCACGAGATCTGCAACATGCGCCGCTATTTTCGTTACTATCGTGCCTTCTTTTATGTCGTCCACGGAAGGCAGCGCCAAATGCTCAGACGGCGAGACCATACACAAAAAATCAGCACCGTACATACCCGCAACCGCACCGCCTATCGAACTCACGAAATGGTCGTAGCCCGGTGCAATGTCCGTGACAAGTGGACCTAACAGATACAACGGCGCGAAATCGGTTATATGCTTAATAGTCTTCACGGACGCTTCTATTTCGTCCAGAGGCACATGTCCGGGACCCTCAACAATTGCCTGCACACCGTCTTCACGGGCAAGCGTCACGAGCTCACCAAGCACGATATTTTCCATGTATTTCGCACGGTCCGAAGCATCTAAAATACAGCCGGGTCGCATACCATCACCCAAACTGATTGTTAACTCGTATTCTTTCGCTATTTCTAAGAGATAGTCATATTCCGCGTAAAACGGATTCTCACGCTCGTTGTGAATCATCCATGCGACGTGAAAAGCGCCACCGCGGCTGACAACGTCTAAAATACGGTTGCTTCGTTTCAGCCGTTCCAGCGTATTTCTATTCACACCGGCATGGATAGTGACAAAATCTATACCGTCTTTTGCATGTGCGCGCACCGCGTTAAACATATCATCCGAACTCATGTCCACGACTGCGCCTTTTCCCGACCGCCCTAAAGCCGCCTGGTAGATCGGCACAGTACCCACGGGCACTGCCACTTCTTTTAAAATCTGCCTTCGGACTTCATCTATATCGCCACCGGTTGAGAGGTCCATTACAGCATCCGCACCGTATTTTACCGCTATCTTTACCTTCACCACTTCTTCCGCTATGTTCACGTAATCCTTTGATGTGCCTACGTTCACGTTCACTTTCGTGCTCATGCCCTCGCCTATCGCTTTTAGCACTCGGCCGTCCGCATGCACTGCTCTACGC
>DAOUUS010000211.1 GCA_030668065.1 Candidatus Methanophagales archaeon | reverse complement strand
GTATCGAGGTAGGTCTTCTGATTAACTTTGGTAGGTCTGTAAGTATAAAACGCCGTATAATGGATAAAAACAAATCAGTGCAATCTGTGTAAATCCGTGTCATTAAATAGAAGGTAGTTATACTTTATATACAATGAAAAACGAATTTGCAACAAATAGACTGCGTGGCCGTTAATTTTTACGGGCGTGTCGCGCCAGTAACCCAGCGGCCCTTTGCCCTGATATTCATCTCCGATGTTAAATCATACCGGTTTGAGCGGATTTTTCTCGGTGCTCATCGGTGTGCTGTTGTTTAGTCTCCCGGTATGGGAAGAACTGATACTGGTCTGCTTCAAAAGTGGATAAAAACGCCATCGCTGCTCTTCCAGACCTATGGTGATGAGACTGACTTTTCGAAAGAAAGGCGGACGAAACTCGCTATGATCTAGGAACGAAGGGAGCCACTATCGAAGAGTGCCTTTAACCGTTTACCTCCTACCTCGATCTCCTTCACGATTCTGGCCATACTCAGCTTATTTCCTTCTCTTGCTCTCGGATTATAACCTATAGAACCAATAGCCAGGAATATTATCAGCCAGAAAACCGGGTTCAAGTATTGCATCATTGTTAGAGAAAAGTACAAAGTGCAGTGCATTACTATGACTCGCAGATTCAAATACAAACCGGTATTCAATTTTTGAGTTCGTCTTTTTCTTTATCTCCCATTCTCCATGAAAATTCCCCTCTCCAGGAATTATTGCAAATGCTGAGCCATCCACATATAATGTTATTTGAACTGACCCTAATTCCGTCTCAAAGCATGCAGTTACAGGATATTCAATTTCGAAAGAAGATGTTGATTTTTCTTCAATACAGCCCACAGACATCACGATTGCTACAACTGCTGCTATAGCTATTAAACCTGCTATGGTTCTTCTTTTCATCTTTCACACCGTATTCTTAATAGCTGCAATTATTAATATAGCTCTTACACTTTTATTTTTATTGGGACAGCGTCCAGGTCGCCTTCTTCATGCTTGTATTCTCTTTGAAGGCTCATCGTAGTGGTGTCGTTGTGGAAGAATCGCCCTCCGCACTCATTCATTGTACGCATTGGCAGCAATACGCATGAAAGTACCCTCAGGACCGGCTCGGTATAGTTTCTCCAAAGTCCTCCCTAAGAGATAATTTATATCAATATGTGTGGAATATAGGATTATACCTATTTCAGATAGTTTCTTTTTATATTTATTAACTAGTCTTTATTAGAGCATTACCGTAAAATGTGCTGAGTTACGGATTGATATTAAGTACATATTAGTAACAACTTGCACTATATAAACAGGATCACAGTGCCGGCTATCGTTAGTAGCACATTAGCAAACACATAGGTGCCGGTGTAACCCAAAGACGGGATAGAGCTTTTGGCTTCTTCCTTAATGATACCGAGTGCCGCGCCGCTTGTCATCGCGCCCGCGATAGCGCCGAGGAGCATAGCCGGGTTGAGCTTCAGGATACGGCGACCGAACAGGTAACCGATCAGCGCCGGTACAGAGGTTACGATTATACCGGATACTATCAAATTCGCTCCGGACGCTAAAAAAGTCTCTACAATATCTTGCCCCGCTGTCAGCCCGACACCGGTCATGAACATCAGTAATCCCAACTCCATGAAGACCCAGCGGGTAGCTCCCGGCACCCGCCCGAAAGTAGGACGGATTGAACGCAGGTACCCGATTATTAGCCCGGACACGAGTAAGCCGCCTGCTGTACCAATTCCGACAGGGACACCGCCCATATCAATGGCTAATGACCCGAGAAAGATACCAAAAACAATGCCAAAAGCAAAGGTGACCAGATCAGTCGCCTCCACGGTTCGCTCAATGTGGCCTATGTCTTTACTGAGTCTGTCGAGAAGGGATCGTGGTCCGGTAACGTGAAGGACGTCTCCTGGCTCTATCTCCACGTCACCGCCTATTGCGACATCAACCCTCACACGCTGGAACCTGGTTAGAATACACCCGTACTGAGTTGTGATGTCGGTCGATATCAGCCGCTTTTTCTTCAGTTTTGATCGTACAGCCACGATCCTGACGGATTCGAGTGGTTCAACAAGCATTTCGTCTTCCGTCAACTCCGGTCCCAAATTCAGGCGTGCATCTTTAAACAGTTCCAGTTGGCCGACGAAAGTGATCTCATCGCCAATGGCAAGCGTTGTCTCGGGAGTGACCTCGATATACTTACCATCACGCTTGAATTTCACGATTGTCGCCTTCCCTTGAACCTTTTTGTATAGCATATTGACCGGGATTCCTATCGCTGCCTTTTCCGTAATTCGGTAGGCACGCTTAACGATTTTGTGTGCGCTTGGAACTTTCTTATCCTTCCCCGCTTCGAGCTTCGCTGCCTCCTCGGGAAGGTTAACACGCGTCAGCTTCGGGATGTATTTGATGAGTAGGATAAGCCCTATAAGTCCGAATATATATGTGACTGCGTAACAGGTAGTGATGTTTGATACTGCCTCGTCAACAGTGTACCCTTCAGGCAGCGGAGCAGTTCCGCCCATTATTGCATGCTGAGCGGCTGCGAGGGTAGGAGAGCTGGTGAGTCCGCCTGCTAACACACCCGCATTAGAACCGAATGGAAAGCCAAACAGATCCGACAGGACAACCGCCAGTGTGAATCCTAAGGCGGCGATAACTATCGCGAGGGTTAGATATTTGATGCCATCAGCGCGCAGAACGCTAAAAAAGAGCGGACCCGCCTCAAACCCTATCGAGAAGATGAAAAGGGTAAAACCCAACGTTTGTACCTCCGGTGAGATTTCATATCCATAGTTTCCAAACAGTAGACCCACGAGCAGTACTCCTGCGGCTGGTCCAAGCTGGAAACTGCGTATTTTCAGTTTTCCCAAAAGATAGCCCAGCCCGATTATGATGAACAAAAGGGCAATCGGATTATTGAGGATAGGTTCGTACATAGTTGATATCAACTAAGGGTTAGTTAATAATATAAAATCCTCATAAAATATTTATAATTTGAGAAGAGTGCGTGCGCAAATATGCAAAAAATCAAATCATAATTGTGGGTCATGGGTTGTGTTAGGGTATGGGCTATTTGGGTCTCCTAAAATTCTCTTTCAAAAAACTTACTGCTTTAATTGGTAGAGACAAATTAGTAGCAGGCATTGAAAAAGCTAGAGCAGACGGCGACTTAAACTGGGCTGCTGAGTTAGCGGCATACTTAGTCTCTTACGATCTTGAAAATCAAGAGTCAAAAAACATCAAAGCGGAAATTTTCGAAGCATTAGGTTCTAAAACAATCAACGCTACCTGGAGAAACGCATTAAAAATTGATGGTGATCTTTCATTAATTCAAAAAGTTACTGCAAATGTCAAGAAAGAATAATTTTTGATAATCGGACGCAGATGAACGCAGATAATCAGGATTTTAAATATAAGGTTTAGTTGACGGAGGAGATTATT
>DAOUUS010000192.1 GCA_030668065.1 Candidatus Methanophagales archaeon | reverse complement strand
CCAACCGGGATGACCACAGGTTTGGGTCCGCCATATTCGGACAACTGTGGCTGTAGTATGTCGGCATTCTGCACCAGTACACTTATCATGTGCGATATGTTAACATCGCCCGAGAAACCATATATCGCACTTATTTCACTGAAGTTAGCCTCTGTTCCGAGTTCAAACGCGAGATTACGTAGCTTTTCGTTTGCGGACTGAAAATATATGTGCCCCTTGTCGACATCAAAACCAAGCGCTACAAGACTCAGTATGTACTCATTGACGCCCATCGCCCGGCATTGCTGCCATGAGACACCTCTGACAGAATGCGATTCCATATCCGCTATGCACGCAAAAGCATCACCGCCCATACGCTGATGCCATATAATCTCGTCCATCACCATCTTACCGCCCAGATGAATCCGGCCGGAAGGCATGAACCCGCTCATCACCGCGAATTTAGCCTTCGTTTGCATTGCCCTTAGCACTTCGTCATAACCGCGATGGCCCACGATTATGCCCCTTCGCATATACAGATGCGGCGCCTTTATCCGGGTCAACGCATCCTGAAACCGCGAGATTCCAAAGTCTTCAAATAGGTTCGTATAATCTGTTATATCCGAAACACCCCAGGGGTCTATCTCGACTGCTGCACTACTAACCGGTCCTTTCATCAGGCTATCACCCTTCACGTTTCACTACGCTTAATTCATAATCGTGTATTACAGGATTGGCGAGTAGTTTTCTACACATCCCCTCCACTTCTATCTTCGTCTGCTCTTCATCCGCACTCTCTACTTCTATTCTAAACGTTTTCATTGTTTTTACGCCATGTACAGTTCTAAATCCAAGTAGGTTCAACGCTTTCTTCGTGTTCTCACCTTCAGGGTCTGTAACCCCATGCTTTAGTTTTATCGTTACGTCTATTTCCATCGTCATGTCATTTACCTGAAACTTTAGGTTAGAATTAGATATGCACCTGAGATTAAAAACTTACTCAGTTAAAGATACGATTCATTCCCAGTGTTCTTGATTTAATACACGCCATTTATATGAGATAAGACACAATATGAATAATTGTTAACAAAATGGCGCGAAGGGAAGAGACCGCAGAAGAAAGAACGGCAAGATGGATGGCAAGAGAGGCGGAAAAAACAGAGGAAGGCGGCAGGAAAGTAAAGAAGGTTAAATGTACCAAGTGTGGTAAAGAAGTAGAAGAATTTATGGAGGTAGCGGGAAGGCCCCTTTGCGTAGATTGCTATGAGCAAGAGCAAATGGACGAAATGGGTGCTATGGCTATGCCAGGAGAAGGCGGCGGCGCGGGTTAAGTAAAATGGAAGAAAAGAAGAAATACGCATTACCGATACCAAGGGGTATGACTACCGGCATCGTGTTTGAAGCGGCGGAGAAGTTTGGGTTGGAAATAGACCAGGAAGAGGCGCCGCAGGATGCTTTCGATTCGAGAACGGACATGCCAACGAAGGAATATGTGCCGCGGATGATTTTATTGTGTGATTCGCCCGAAACATTGATGGTGGCGAAAGAGTACATAGGCAAGAAGCACGAAGAATGGATAACGAATCTGGATGAGTGGCGTAAGATGCGAAACGCGCAAATCATGAAGAAGGTACGCAAACGATAGAGCGGGCATTACCGTTTTAGTCTCTTAGCGTACCCATATATAGCCACAGGTCGAAATAGCCGTTACTGTCTTTATTCTCTAGTATCTCAGCTTCAAAATCGTCTTTTAAAATTTCGTTCAGAATTACCGTTTCTTCTTCACTCGAAACAGTAAATAAAACTTGCCCGTGGGGTTTTAGCACCTTTGGGACTTCTCTTAGCACTTTTTCCCAGGTAAATAGTTCAGAAGGCGTGAGCTTCCCTACCATAAACCCAAACACAGCATCAAATTCGCGGTCAAAGTAGGCGGGAAGAACAGAACAATCCAATACAACGCTTTTAGTCGGTTCTAACACTCCGGCTTCCACGCCTTTACAAATCTCACACTTGTTTACATCTATGGTGATGGGGAAAATACCCGATTCGTGCAGTGCTATTGTAGCACCGCCATCGCCACATCCAATCTCAAGTGTATTCTTTATTCCGTCTTTGTCACTTAAAAATCGGCTTAGCACCTTTTTCAATGACTCCACGCGGTCCCTTGGATAAAAACACTCTTCTTTTAGATTCAAATCACAATCGCAGAATAATCGATTCACCAGCCCGAGGGAATAAAATGCCATCAGCCCTTCCCGGAATTTTTCGGTAGTCACCGTCACTTTTCGTTCCTTTGCGCCTTTTATCGCACTTGCAAGCGCCACAAAATTTTCCCGCTGCCATTTATCTGCGATTATATCTGTGAAGATAACCCAGAAGCCTAAATCCGTGTCGTGTATCGCAATGCCTATCAGCTCTTTGCTCTCTGCATATATCCTTAACGTTTCTAACACGTCTTCCTCTTTTACTTTACTGAGATAATCGAGCGTTTTGCCCATCACATTCTGCTCGGCATAACTCGATTCTACCAGCATAAAGTCGCCTATTCCCAATAGTTCGTTTAGTTCCATCTTATGCCTTAAATTCAACGGATGTTAACGGTTTAGGATATATTGAAGTACCGTCTAAGACAATATCCCCTCGAGGGTTTCCTTCATAAGATACCCTTAAAACCCATAGAAATCGTGGTAAAGATTTGATTAATATCTTGCGCTTTTCTTTTAGTGTACTTTCTAACAAGAATTCTTTATATTTTCTGATTGTGGTTAAATATAACTCAAAATCTAAAACATCCCCATAATCGTTAATCATCCGCTCTTTTATTGCTAGATAACGAGAGTAGATGCGAGCAAATGGTAATCTGATTTTTGGATAAATAGGGATTAATATTTTTTCAAGGCTTACCTCATAGCCTTTATCATTCCATTCATTTTTCCAATGTTTAAAACTCCCATCAGACTTAACTCGGCTATAGAGTCCTATCTGGTCATCATGCACGTACAATTCAGTCAGCTTCCCATTATTATTACATTGGTATCCACTTATCGTCACAGCATGATATTTCGGGGAATTGTTTGCCTTTGTAAGTTTAAGAGCTCCTATAAGGGGCAAATTCGCTTTTGCATATGCTTTTATAGCAGTTAGGATAATATCATCGTCACCAATATTTTCAACATTAATTGTTTCAACATCTAACTCCATTGATTTAACACAATTTATCATTTGTCCCCAATTTAGCCCACTAGAAGGAAAATTTCGATACTCGCTGGGAAATGAAGTAGATAACTCCGTTATTTCAGCAGGAGAGAGTCTCTGTATTCCATAGGTATCTGCTAAAGGATGCAGCGCGGTCCATAGAGCAACTGTAGCGCATGCGCTAACGCCTTGATCTTGTACTTGAAAAGGCAAAGAGCTTACAGACAGAGGTATGCCAAAAAGGGAGACCTCGTAGTTACCCCTTATAAAAACACGTTTTTCACTACCTTCCTTATCTGAATAGGTATTTAATAAAGTCTTTCCTATCAGTCGTTTTCTATCGCTTCCTTTAATTGGTCTAATAACAACAAAACCTAAGTACGACTTACGCAGATATTCAATATCATTATTTTCTAGCGATTCTTCAAATCTGGTTTTAGAGAATTCTTCTTCGAAAAAATGAATACGCTTTGTAAATCGTGTTTCAAGGAACGAGAATAAAACTTTTGATGAAGAAGAAAAAGAAAATACGAAGTCACTAGTCATGAAGCTTCCTTTGCTAAATGGTAAATACCTTTCTCATGTCCTCTTCGGTTAGAGTACCGTACTTTTTCTGAAATTCTTCTTCCTTGTCCCACATACTAGGGTCTTCATCAACCGCTTTTGCAATCTCTTCAAAAATTAGTGCTAAATCTTCTCTCCCCCTTTTTTTATCCGCCATTTTCCCTTTTCTCCCCTTTTTATGTCACATAT
>DAOUUS010000113.1 GCA_030668065.1 Candidatus Methanophagales archaeon | reverse complement strand
GAATGCGGACAGGAGGCATTAAATTCAAGCATGTCTACGGGATAACGGATAGCGCGTTTCGCTACTTCGCGGCATTCCGCCACGTCTTTACCGAATATACTCAAGATTAGAGGCACATCTGCACATTTCGCATCGCCTATCTCCCGTCCGTAATTCTCGATCCCCGGATTTGGGAGCCCCATCGCATTCGCATAGCTGTGAGGCGATACTTCCAGGAATGTCGGGTTTGGGTAGCCCTCTCGCTCATACAGCCCAACCGATTTTGTCACGACAGCACCCGCACCTGCTACTGCGTATCTATACAGTAACTTCCCGGAAACGCCAAATCCTGCTGCGTTCGCAATTGGATTGCTAAAATCAATCCCGCAGAATTTTGTTGCTAACAGGGGTTCGTATTCAGGCGTGAAAAGCGAAGAAGGCCGGGATATTAACTCCTCGGTATCAAGCGTAATAGGGCTTCTTTTACCGCTCTTCTCGCGCTTCCAGATCCCAAATTCCGTGTGTTTCAGTGTCTCAGCATCGAAAACCGGGCCGTCTTTACAAACTCGAAAACCGCCAATGTCGCAAGAGCCACATGCACCGCATCCACATTTTACTATTCGCTCTACCGAGACTTGCGTGGGTATCCTTGCCCGGTTCGTGATCGCACAAACTCGTGCCAGCATCAGTTCAGGACCACATGTAAATACTTGCTCAAACCGTTCACCCGCAGCCAGTATTTCGTCTAATAACGCTGTGACCAGCCCTTTGTAGCCTTCAGAACCGTTTTCGGTCGCTATTCTTACGTCACAGTCCCGCCGTTCAAAATCATGGATATACAAAAGTTCTGCACTACTTTTTGCGCCTGTCAGAACCACAACGTCTATGCCGGATTCGTGCGCTTGTTTCGCGGCGTACCGCAAAGGCGCTGCACCATAGCCGCCCGCGACCATGCAAATCCTCTCGCCTGTGATTCTGAATCCGTTACCATAGGGGCCTCTTAGACCGATCAAATCGCCTACGTGCTTTTGATGTAGGCGGTGACTACAATCACCGACATCCGCAATTGCTATTTCTATTTCGCCGGTCGGGGTAGCAGCGGCAATTGAGATTGGTATCTCGTCTACTCCGGGATTCCAGACCATAACGAATTGCCCGGGTTCGCTTTCTTTGGCTATTTCGGGCGACTGGAACTTGAAGGTCAATACTACTTCGGTTTCTGTTCTTAGTTCTTTTAGTCTATGCAGTGTGGGGATGTTGAGTGGCATTTTTTATTCTCCTTTATTAAATTCAAATAAGTTTAATGTTTCTTTAACTGTCATTCACTAGACCTGTTGTTTGAACCTGAGGAATGAGGTGTAAAAGAATGATAGGGAAACATTTGGTAAGAAAGCGTTATCATCCAGATGGTGGTATATACGAAGTAGTTCAGATATACTACCAAATTGGAATTATATGCGAAGTATTACGGATATAACGACGTTATCTGCAATGCCGCAAGGATAATATAACGAGGCTATAAAGTATGAAGAAAAGATGTAAAAATAGCGAGGGAGTTTGTCAGGAGTGGCCTAAGAGTGGTAAATTGAAGAGGAACATGGATAAAACTTTGAACCCTCTTGGAAGATTATTAAAAAATGAGGGCGGTGTAATTTATGCTTATGTGCTTACTACAGTAGAAAAAGAGGGTAACTGTTTTGTCCAAACTGGCTCTGCTCCAAATTTTCAAGGAGGTTGGATCACTCTTTGCACGTGTAAACATCTTATGAGAACTTTTAGGACTTCCGACGGTTGGAAAGGCGTTCTGGATCGCCGGTTTCACCAGTGTTAAAACTTGGGGCGACCACCGGAACTATTTATTTTACCTTACGAGAGCAAAATACGTTTTCCGGTCTCATAAGGAGTTATGGGATTGGTTAAATCCCCAGGCGAGAGCAGCTAAAAATGCGCGGCTAAACTCATGTGGAGATATTTATGAACCTAAACGCACTAACAAAGATGAATTCAGGGCATCAGAGTATTATCCCCCAACAGAAAACCACGTTCACGCAGAAAACAACGATTGGTCTAATGATATAGAGTATTCCAATAAAGGGAAGAGACCTGCCCTGTTAGTGGGCAATCCAGATTGCTGTTTCTTATGGTCACAACCCAAAATCTATTTTGAAAACAAACTCCCTCGGAGTAAAAAATGGGAAGATATACAAGAGTTCATACAATTGCTGGTTGGTAAATGAACGGCACAGCAGAAAATTGTGTGAGATTGCTGAAGCATTTGATTTTAGATTTAAAGGAGGAAAGGGTAGCCATCGTATTTATGTCCGAAAGGGTGTAGAGGGAATGCTATTTTTCCAAAATGTAGGTGGGAAAGCAAAACATCATCAAGAAAAACAGCTTATAAAGATCATTGAGAAATACAATCTAGTAGAGGAGGGAAATAATATGTATAAGTACGCAATAGAAATATTTTATAGTGAAGAAGATAACGGGTATATAGCATTTATACCGGAGTTGCCAGGGTGTTCTGCATTTGGAGAAACCGAGGAAAAAGCATTAGAAGAAGTAAAAATGGCCATGGAACTATGGTTAGAAACGGCAAAAAAAGAGGGAAGAAAAATTCCACAACCACATGGAAAGGACATGCCTTTCGCACCACACGCCCTAAACTGGCTGGCGTATAACATGGCATATCTGGCTCACTTCGTTTCGCCCAAATTTTAAATCCGTTTCACACCGCAAAAACTTCAGATATTGATCTATATCCTTCTTTATTTACACTCATATTTTCATCCCACTACCCGGTCGCCACACCAACTCCCGCTCCATAGTCAGTAACCCGCTATAATCGCCTTCCAAGCACTTCTGCACCGCACTTATCAAATCTTCAGTTCTCGAACGGAGATAGCCCCTTGCATCCTCGTAAATCCCGTTTTCCGTTTTTGCTATTGCACCGGCATATTCACCCAGCGTTTTTCTATACGTACTCAAAAATCCACTCTTAAACGTCACTTTCCGGTTTGTTATTCGCTTTATGTCTTCAACAACACCCGGATCTGGTGGTAAGAACAGCGGCACACCCAGCAGTCCGTACCATTCCGGGTTGCGTTCATAATACCGCTTCAAAAAAGCATTAATAGCAAATCGTTGCATTTTCCGTGCTAACAGTTCCTCTTTCTCCTTGACATAAATCGGTGCTGTCAACTCAAACGGCAGTTTCTTTATTTTCGTCCTGGACGAAGGTCGTTTCTCTTCTATCAACACCCTCGTCTTATCCACAAGCTCTGCGAATAACTCTGCGTATTCTGTTTTATGCACATGCGAATGCGTATCTTCATGCACAGGGCGGGTAACCATGAACCGGGGCACAGTGAAGTCATACGCGAAACAGTTACTTCTTATTAGCCCGTCCTTCATCTTTATCAGCTCATAGTTCTCCATCAATATGTAAGCCGTATCGGACTTTATCGCGAACGCCGAGAAGTATCGGTTCTTTAAATGCACTTCAACTGTCGTTCGTCCAGCGGAAATAGCTTCATCCAATCTTTCGCCTATCCTTGTTATTGCCCCGTTCATTCCGACAGCGGCTTCAAAATTCGCGATAAAACTATCTATCTCTTTTAACAGTAGTAAAAAATAGTCCGAAGAGAAACTATTCGCACGATTAGTAGTGCAAAAGGGTTCTTCCGCCGCGTTTTCAAACATTAACTCCGACCCTTCGGTCAATTTCAATTTCATTTCTCGTTTCTAAGCTTATATAGTCTTTCTCGCAATAAATTACGATTAAAAACAGTTATTTCAAAAGAGCAGCACCCAATAAATATGGCTGTATCTTCTCGGTGGACTGGCTTAAGGGTATTTTTAAGCACTAAAATCTGGATTGACCGGTAATTAGGAACATTTACAGCACCTCTGTTTTCTTTTGCTCGCGACTCGCACAAAACACCGATACCTCATGAACCGAAAGTTTTATATAGCCTCAGTTACTTTACTAGTTTTAGTGATGAAATATGGTGGCGGGAAAAGGGGATAAAAAGGGGGCAAATAAAAGCGACCTCAAAATGTGCTGCCAGGAAAAAACGTTCGCACGTGTGTTGCTGCTTGTAATGGCTGCGACATTGTTGCTTGCGCTCTTGCCACAGTCTGCGCTGGCGGATACCGCAATAACAACCTGCACGGAATTGCAGAACATCAGGGATAACTTGGCGGGCGATTATTATTTAGGCAACGACATTGACTGCACATGTACTTCCGGCTGGAACAGTGGAGCCGGTTTTGAGCCGATTGGAACTTCTTGTAGCAACAGCTTCACCGGCACCTTTGACGGGCAGGGCTATAAGATAGCCGGGCTGTACATAAACCGACCTTCTTCTGATTATGCCGGCTTGTTCGGATTTACAGGTCCCGGAAGCGAAATAACGAATGTGGGTCTGGAACAGGTAATTGTCAATGGTTATTGGCATGTAGGCAGTTTGGTTGGTAGGACCGCGGGGGGACAAATCACGAATTGTTATTCCACCGGCAGTGTAAATGGTGATTCGCATGTAGGCGGTTTGGTTGGTAGGAATGAACGGGGCACAATCACGAATTGTTATTCTACCTGTAGTGTAAGAGGTGATTGGCAGCATGTAGGCGGTTTGGTTGGTAGGAATGAAGGTGGAACAATCACAAATTCATATTCTATCGGCAATGTCCAGGGTAATAAGTGTGTAGGCGGTTTGGCTGGTAGGAATGAAGGTAGTGGGGCAACAATAGCAAATTCATATTCTACCGGTAGTGTCAGTGGCACTTCGGCGGTTGGCGGTTTGGTTGGTTGGAATACGGGAACAATCGCGGATTCATATTCTACCGGCAGGGTCCGTGGTAATGAGTGTGTAGGCGGTTTGGTTGGTAAGATTGAAGGGGGACAAATCACAAATTCGTACTGGGACATTATTACATCCGGGCAATCGTCAAGCGCAGGTGGAGAAAGTAAAACCACGGCAGAAATGAAACAACAAGCAACGTTCGAGAACTGGGATTTCGTTAACATCTGGGCACTAGTAGACTTTGTAAGCTATCCCTACCTGCAATGGCAGCCGGAACCACCAATATCCGTGCCGGTGTTCAGCATAACGGGATTGGTAGTGGTGATTGGTATGATGTGCATCGTGCTTGCCGTAGCTGTTTCCAGGAGGAGACGCTGATCTTCTCCTTCTGTATTTGTATTTGTATAGCAGGGGTAAAAAACCACGAGATTTCATGAGATTAGCACTAAAACTTTTTAGAAAAACTTTTTTTCAAAAATTATACGTTTCTTTGATCAAATTTTCTTTGGGAAAGAAAGGTTGTGTAAAAATCTGTGTAATCTGTGGTTAGCTGGAAGGGGTCATTAGTTCGGTAAGTGTCTAGAATATCCAGGGTAGTTTCCTGTACCAGTTGAACCCACTATCCTCATCACTATGTCTATTTAAACATCTTGTTACGATGTAACACCACCAACTATCCGTGTATTTTCACAGAAACTACCTATAATAGCCCTTTTCTCATTTTAATAGCTAATTCACGCACTTTCTCAAAGTCTTTATCCTTTTGTGATTTGAAAAACGCATGCAAAATTATACGAATAACCTCTGACTTTGTCAGTTCAAGGTCTTTTGAGTTACTTGAAATGTATTCTACGCGCTCTG
>DAOUUS010000213.1 GCA_030668065.1 Candidatus Methanophagales archaeon | reverse complement strand
TCTATTAATAGCGCAATTGTATCCTTTAAATTCTCGGGGAACTCCAGGATATAGATAATCTCACCTTTCTTCCCTCTTATTGTGAATTCATCGGTAATCCATACAAAAGGTGATATTTCATCAGTCATGTTTGTTATATATGCCTTTAACTATAAATTAAATGTCTATTTCATCCAACAATATCTTTATGTGTTTGCTTATCTCATGAAACTTACGATGTCGCTTGGTGGGCCAGTACGAAATGACAACCTTGATCTTTTTAGCATTAACCCTCATTTCTAACACTTTTCCGGCGGCCTCGGACAAAGTCCTTCCCACTTCCCCGGAGTTCTGCACTTCGGTGCCCCAGCTTTCGTATAAGATTAAAAAGCCCTGTAACGCTGTTCTGCCTAATAAACAAATACCGTCCGGTTTTATATGCTCGATTTCGCGTTTTAGGTGTTGCACGGCACAATGTTTTATAACGCTTTTGGTGGGAGCAGCATTTCGCCCCTCTTTCGCCGAGGGGCACTTCACAGTCGGCAGGAGATAAAAACCGGCAGCAATAAAATCATTTATCGTGCTTATTTCATAGCCCAAATCACCTCGTAAAAGTTCGAATACGCTGTTTCGCAATCTATCATTTGAATTCTCGTAGAAAAAGTAGTACCGCGTATTAAGGGGTGGTGCTTCGGAAACAAAAAGTAGTTTAACGTTTTTTGGCTCTGACGTGGGCACTCGCTCATCTGGACTTTTAACAGCAAAAAAACCGTGTTCTCGGCAGTTCGTGCAGCATCTTATTTCCTTTTCTAGTTCTTGCCAGTTCGTATTGCTATCGGGCATTTAGCGTCACCACACTAATCCCGCTGGTATTGGCGGCAGTTTTTTCCGCTCTATCATCGCGATCCAGAATTCCGCTAAAAAGCTAACCTCAATGTCTTTGTGAGTCTCGTATTGCTGCAATATCTGTATTGCCTGCTTACTATCTGTTCTTCCCAGTCCCACTATGAGTTCCGTCTGAAATCTAGCTTCTGTCTCGTTTCGCAGTGCTTTACCCATTAACACTGTAACCTCGTCTTCTTTGAAGCTTGCGAGCATGTTAGGTAAATATTTACGAAATGAATTGGTCTTATCCATCAGTATTCGCTCGAACGGCTGCAAACCTGTTTTTTTATACGTGTACCACAGCGCATCGCAGATAAATAGGTCGGTTTCTGTATCCATAGTCTCCCACTTCAGGTCTATTGCTCGTAGTAAAGGGTCTATCGCATCATCGCCGAATTCCGCGATATTATGTGCTATTTTTTTACGCTCCGCCGGCGACCGTTCGTATAGCAGTCGCTCTACTAAAGACTCGAGTTTTGTTAGTCTCATGTGTAGTAACATACCACTTCCTGTGTATTTAAGTTGTCCTCTGTGGCAGGTATTGTATCCCTTTTGCGACCACGAAGACACCGATTAAGACGGTTTATAGCGATTAAAAAGAGTATCCCGGCGCGTGAATCTGTAAAATCCGTGTCTATAATGTGTTGCGTATCAAAATCACAGGCTTTTTATTTTTTAAAAAACAGGTTAAATTATGAGCAAGAAGCTTAAGAAGGTTAAAGGCAGAAGGGAAGAAAAAAATGTTAAAAGTCAGATATGTGGTTGAGGATTGGATGGACAAGGAAGCAGCACAAAGACTAATAGCAAAGCTACAGGGCGTATAATAGTAGATACAGGCGAATAGGGCTTAGCAAAATCATGGTGAGGAATTGGATATTATATGACTCGAAAAGACGCGAAAGAGGAACTCGGAAAAGAGATAACCCGCTTGTTATACGAGACAGGGCTGATAAAAACGTGGTATCGTGATAAACCAGACGGCTGGCAGCTCGTTTCCGGCTTGTGGAGCCCGTTCTACATACAATTGAGGCCACTGCCTTCGTATCCGGAACTGTTCCGAAAGGTGGGCTATGCACTTGGTAATATAGTTATAGAGGAATGCCCGGCGGTGAATAAAGTAGTAGGCGTAGCAATGACGGGAATACCTATTGCCTGTGCGATAACGTTACAGGACGGCATACCAGCATTATGGACAAGGAAAATAGAAGTGAGGTCTTTAGACGATTTCAAAGAGCACATTCAAGGTTATGGCGAGCATACGCTGGTAGAAGGCGAGTTTGAAACGGGGGACCGTATAGCGATTATTGATGACTTAGCGACAAAATTTGATTCTAAACTCGTGGCAATCGAGCAAATACGGCACGAAGCGAATAAGCGCGGGTTAAAAGTTGAATGTTCGGATGTGGTTGTTTTACTTGATAGAGAGCAAGGTGCGGTTGAAGCGGCATCACAGTGTGGTATCGCATTTCATGCGCTCATACCGTTTAAATCGAAAGGGATTGGCTGGTTGAAGAATAGCTTATCCGATATAGAATATGCGGTCATCTCGGAATATCTACGAGACGAATCGAAATACCAGGATGCCGAGGTGCAAAAAGAGCTGTATGAGTTGTGTTCTTCAAAGCATTTGTAAATCTGCGTCCTAAAAAGGTAGAAGTTATACTTTATATACAACAAAAAAACGTAAACTCGTGACGGCGTTTTTGTAGGAAAAGTATTTAAGTGATGAATACAAATGGTATAAATAAAGATGGACTATAATATTTTGCTTGTGGATGACGAAAAGAATATACACAAGTTATTGCCACGTTTCTTAGCGAGAAGCGAGAAGCATTCGTTCACCGTGCACTCTGCCCTAAATGGCGAGTTGGGAGTTGAAATGTACAGCAAACTGGCAAACGAAGGTCAAAAACTGGATCTCGTGCTGATGGACCTTAGAATGCCAGTGATGGATGGTGTTGAAGCAACCCGGCAGATAATTGAGAACGACCCAAATGCAAACATTTACTTGTTCACCGCCTACGCTAAAACCGGTATAGAACAAGATGCGCTCGAAGCGGGAGCAAAAGGGACAATAAGCAAAATCGCTGATTGGATCAAGACCGTGGAAGAGATCGTGAGTATTCAGGAATCTTCTTGACATATCGCTTGCGTTGTGCATATCAGATCCCGGGAGTATAGCTAATGAAACCGGTTAGTATGGCTAATGAACATTTCCGTAAACTTAAAGACAGCCCAAAACCACAAAGTTGGCGGTACTAACACGCGCGAGTGTATAACATCCAATCTTAAATAATCACATTTTTATTTTTATGGTATATACACTATAAAAAAACCACGCCCGCGCGGTATCAGTTATTACCACCACCCACGTATATAGATCTAACTGATGCACCCAGACATCTTCACACCCGGAAACCTGCCTCTTCCTCGTTCTCCTCTGTGGTCTTACTACTAATGCACCTCTTACGGTCAAACACATATTCGAGGACAATCTCAACTGGGCGGCATTTCACCTTGCGGAAAAAGATAACCTCCGCGATATTGAAATC
>DAOUUS010000086.1 GCA_030668065.1 Candidatus Methanophagales archaeon | reverse complement strand
GGCTATTGTCCTTCTTATCTCACCTACTCTACCGGGATTCTCAGGAGCACCACCTGTGGCTATAACCCCTCGTTCTCGCATCAAATCGGACCACAAACTCTCTAACTCGCCCTTCCGTTCCTCTTCACTCATCTTTCTTATGTCTTCAAGTCTAAATATGCTCATTCTTTCGTTTCCTTATCTTCTTTATTTTCCTTCTCTTCTACTTTTTCCTCTTTGATAACTTCTGCTTTATCCTCCTTCTCTTCTACTTTTTTCTCTTTGTTTATAGTTACTAATTGAAAAGCATCTGGTCTCGCGGCATCCGATCTCACTATCCAGACCTGCACACCTATAATACCCGACTTTACCTTCGCGATCGCATATCCACGATCCACTACCTCTTCTGCCACATCGCCACAATGCTTTATATAACCGTCTACCATCTTCTCCATCCGACCTCGCGGCCCTTTGAGCTTACCAGTCATGATAATCTCGCAACCCAACGCACCCCTATCCATTATCCGTTGTAGCATTGACCTGCCAGCCCTTCGGAAATGCCAGCCGCGCTCTATAAGCTTTGCAAGTCTATTTGCCATCAGCATTGCACAAAGATCCGGCATATCTATGGGCTGCACATCTAATTGTGGGTTATCCATCTCTTGTCTCTTATTTATCTCTTCGGTTAACCTCTTTATCCTACGCCCATCTTTTCCGATTATCATCCCCGGCTTCTCAACGTTCAC
This sequence comes from Candidatus Methanophagales archaeon, assembly GCA_030668065.1. Classification (GTDB taxonomy): domain Archaea; phylum Halobacteriota; class Syntropharchaeia; order Alkanophagales; family Methanospirareceae; genus QENJ01. The sequence goes on along the minus strand of DAOUUS010000086.1, from coordinate 5,847 downwards.
CGTTATCTGCGTGCCCATAGGTGTACGTTTTACTTCCATTCCACCATAGCCTGCTCTCTCTAACTCTTTACAGAAAAACTCGTTCAATCTTACCTTCTTTATCCCTTCATCCACAAATAACTTCTCTATCACTTTCCTTACCTAACTCCCTTCTTCCCGTAATATTAGTTCGATAGTAACCGTATCCGTATTCTTTGGCGATGTACGACCAAAAGCCCTTGGGAATATCCCTCGTATCGTTCTACCCTGCTTCGTGGCCATATGCCATATCCTCATATCTTCTGCATCCAGCCCTTTATATTCAGCATTCTTTTTCGCACTCCTCACCAATTTCAATATCTCTGCACTCGCCTTCACCGGATATCTCCCTGCATACCACTTTGTCAGGCCACGACGATGTGCAACTTTCTTCTTATGGCGCTTATAAGGAACCACCGCTTTCTTTTCCACTACCGCCTCAAGATATCGCTCTGCATCCTCCACTTTCTTACCTTTTAGTGCTCGACACACCTCAAACGCATGCTTTGGCGAAATGTGCAGTTCATAGACCATTGCCCTTGCAGTCACCTCAGGAACAACACTTGTTCCCGCATCCACGCAAAAATTTACCTTTCCCATCTCTCTTCTCTTTATTTACTTATTTCAGTGGCACATACTTTGAAGACCTTGTAGCACCTACACCCGCGGCACCATGCGACACCCTGCTGCGTGTCAGTGCAAACTCGCCCAGATAATGCCCTATCATCTCCGTTTTTATCTCTACGTATTCAAAGCCTTTTCCATTGTGTATTCCTACCGTCTTTCCTACCATGCTCGGCAGTACGATGGCATCTCGTAAATGTGTCTTAACCCCCTCTTTCGAGGTTATCCGCGTCAGCAGCTTCTCCTCTCCTTCTCTCAATTTTCTCTTCAATTTCCGGCGCTGTCTCGCAGGTAATAATCCCGCAAGGTCTTCGATCTTCATCTTCTTTAGCTTCGCCAGTGTATAACCTCTATATTTGAACTCCACTTCCTTCTTTTTCAGTGTAGTTTTAGATTTCCGCTTTACCATTCACGCTCACCTCTTTTATCTCCTATAACCCGTCCTCTTTGCAGCTATGTTTCCGACCTTTCTTCCGGGTGGTGCACCCCTAGCAGGCGTTTTTGACTTTCCTACATGTTGATGCCCACCACCACCAAATGGGTGGTCAACAGCGTTCATTGCCACACCTCTTACTGTTGGATATTTTGTTGAATGTGACTTCATCTTATGATATCTCTTCCCTGCTTTTACAAATGGCTTCTCTGTTCGTCCTCCACCGGCAACTACTCCTATCGTGGCGAAACAATCCGATGATAACCATTTCTTCTTACCACTCGGCATTATCACAAGCGTCTTACCCGTTTCCACTTCATGTGATAACAACGAGGCAAAATTGCCCGAAGCCCTTGCAAACTTACCTCCATCTCCTGGACGCCCTTCTAAGTTACAAATCACTATTCCTTCCGGAATATTACTAAGTGGCAGTGTATTCCCAGTCTTTACCGCAGCAGATTTACCATAAACCATTTCATCCCCTTCTCCTACACCTTCCGGCACGACTACAAGCTGCTCGTCCGCGTGTGTCCATTTACCGTTCCCGTTCTCCCGTTCTACTCTTATACGAGCTATTGGAGTACTCCTTGCGGGGTCATGCAATATCTTCATGATTCTTGCCGTTACAATTTCATCATTAGCTACTTTTATGTGTTCGAGATTACCCTTATAACGATGTGAGGGTGCCCTGAAGGCTGATGACCCTTTTCCTCTCCGCTGTGCTATTATTCTCTTACCCATTTTTTCTATAATATTCCAAGTGATGTGCCTATTTCCCGTGCCTTACCTTCCTCTTTCAGATCTATTATTGCTTTCTTCTCGCCTTTAAATGTGATCATCGTCCTTATATTCTTTACCGGAGTCTCAAACACCATTTCCACGGCATCCTTTATCTCGTTTTTATTTGCACGTATATCCACGATGAACTGGAGTTTGCTCTCGTCATCTATCTGAATAGTTGCCTTTTCCGTGGCTACAAGATGTTTTATTATTTGTCCTTTATCCATTTTTATCGCTCCAACATAGCAAGCTTTGATATTGACGATTCGGTCCAGATAGTCAACCTGCCTGGATGCGTTCCCGGTGCAAGCAACTCGGCATTCAACGACTCTACGTAAGAGACCTCAACACCCGGTAAATTCTTCGCACCAGCAATTATTTTTGCTGTTCCTCGGTCCGTAGATTCTGCTTCATCACCAGAAACGACAATTAAAACGCTCTTTCTTGCCTTATATTTCCGGCCACGCATTTTACCTTTTCCAGCTCGTATTTTACGTTTCTGTGCGCGGAGCAGATCTTCGCCGACCCCTATGGTCGCTAAAACGCCATCTACTTCTACGGTTTTTCCTATGCTTGCGAACGTGTCCACGACCACTATCGGTAACTCCACATCTTCACTGAACTTATGTCCCCGGCTCTTCACGATGTCCGGGTTTATAGTAGCTGCGATAGCGGACCGTATCGCTTTCCGTCTCTCTTTTTCGTTTAGCTTCAACTTCAATATTTTATTATGCTTTGGTGGATGTGCTCTTCTCCCACCAACTGCTTGCGGTGCCCGTGCTGCTCTTCTACCGTCTTTTATACGCGCTATTCTTGAAACACCTCTACCAACACCCCAGCTCTCTGCCGAGGTCTTCCTACCCGCCAACAAACTGGGTCCTTTTGGTTGTAGCCGATGTGACTGCATCACCAGCACAGCTCGCTTTATCATGTCCGGCCGATACTCTTCCATAAATACCGAAGGCAGTGTTACTTCCTTTATACTGTTATTTGATAAATCCAGTACCTTTGCTTTCCTCTTCACTTCGTCAATCATCTTGCTCTCGTTATCTTCTCTTTCTCCTCTCTTATTTCCCCTGTTGTGATGCTCTACTTATATATGTGATCTCAGGTGAGCCTATTTTAGGATACGGTCGTATCGCATGAGAAATCCGTACTAACCGCTTCTTTGGTCCCGGAATACTCCCTTTTACCATAATATAATCATTTCTCACAATGCCATAATTCAAGAAGCCACCCTTTGGTGTAATCTCTTCGCCCTCCTCGCCAATCTTCAATATTCGCTTGTTATATTCTGTTCGCTGTTGATAACCTGTTTGTCCAAGCTGTGGTATTCGCCATCTTACACGCCGAGGCGTCCAGGCACCAATACATCCAACATGACGACCGCGTCCGGACCGCCGCGCTTTTGCGTTCTGTATCATGACACCCCACCGCTTCACAGGACCTTGAGTACCTTTTCCTTTTGTCACTGCGGTGACATCCACGAAATCACCTTCTTTAAACGCATCTCCAACCCTTATATCCTTACCAAATACTTCGCGTGCGTATTCGAGGTCTTTTTCTAGCACACCGCTCATCTTTATCTCCATTATTCCCGGCTTCTTCTTCGGTATACCAGTCACAACCTGTGGCAATGTAGAGACAATCATATTGATGCTAAACGATTCATCCTCACTTTCGATTATACTCGCTATTTTGTCCAGATTGCCACCGTTCTCCGCCCACACCTCCGTTACCACTTTCTTACCGTAGCCCGTCACATTATAAAGACGGAACCCTACAGCCTTCAGCGGTGGAGTCTCTATAATCGTGGTGGGAGCAGATATTTCCATTCCCTTCGTTGGACTATGCGGGTAGTTATCAGTCAGCATGAGGTGACTCATTCCCGCTTTATAGCCTGCGAAGCTTTGGATTTCCTTACCTGCGACTTTATCTTCCCGTTTCAGCCGGCAAGTCTCACTTCTTACACGTTTCCGTGGGGAATAGGCAAGTGATCCTCTCCTTGGTCTATGTCTCTTGGTCATTTTCTTCCTATCCGATATTTACTATAATAAGATTATATAAAGTAACCCTCTAATATAAACACATAGATATTAAAATGCTGCTTTGACACATTCATCAGTTCTGCTCAACTTCGCTTTTGCGCATCCGCAGATAAGCGGCACGTATCGCAGCATTTTACCCGAGTTTGTCAGCACGCACTCATAATTCTCAAATGCGGGTGACACAACGAAGCAGGTATCGCAGATAATTTTTACGCCGTAGTTCTCTATCTTCTCTATTATATGTTGCATCTGTGGTTGGCTCTTTATCTCTCGTGCGGTGAATATAAAGAACTCCTGCTTTATCTTCCGTCCTTTTGACTCTGTTTGCAACAGCTCGTATATTCGTTTAATTTCCTCAGAAGAGCAATGGGGGCAGCCTATCGCGATTACGTCCGGTTCGCAATCCTTGGCATATACTTCGTCCAAATCGGTCGTGCCTAGCTCCATCTTATCTTCGGGTTCAAACGCGGGCTCAGTTCGTGCAGCAAATGCTTCCGGGGTTATATTCTGTATATGATACAAGCCTATTGATCCGGTGGCACCAATAGCCGCGGATAAATGTTTCAGGTCGTCACGGCTCGGAGAATTAGCAGACGAAAGCTCTATAATCGGTATCTTATCGCCTACAAGGTCGCCGATAAGGAACCCGAGTGCGCTGTAGTCAGCATCTGTAAGGGTGCAATCCACACGGATTTTCAGTTCCGGGACTCTGTTTTCTGTCAGGTGCAGCCCATAACACGGTGTCTTACCTATTAATGCCGCTGCAAGTGCAGACGGCGCACCTTCCATGTTCGTTCTCGCACCTATAACAGAATTAGCGAATAAAACCGCGGACGATTCCGCCCATGCGATATGCTCGCCCTTTTTGGGCGCTCCACCCTCCAGGAGATAGGGGGTGCAGGAGCATACAGGGGCGATGCCCAGGTGTTTATAAGCTGCGAACACAGCGTTTTGCTTATTCGCGAATTCTTCTGAAATGTTCATCTCAGTCCACTTTTCTCTGTCCATGCCCATCGGATTCAAGGTGCTTTTTACTTCTACGGTGCCTTCGAGACGGTTTATGAATTCAAATGCGTCACCTATGGTCTTGTAGGATACACCGGACATGTGTGCACTTGCTATCGGGATCAATTCAGAAGCGTTGTTTATGTCGCCGATTGCTACCAGTATCTCCATCGCTTTCTTCTTTGTCCAGCCTTCTTCGCCTTCGTATATCCGCTCTTCTTCTTTTGTTAGGTGCATTTAGTATTTGGTTTGCTTGCAAACAAAATAAACAAAATATCAAATTGAGTTTACTTTATTCATTATGGCGAAGAGAAAAGCTTATAATAGTGTGCTATTCTACAAAGCCCTCACAGCAAACTATATATACCTCAACACCTTTGTAAAAAATAGTTTATTCACTTAGCTAAACCTGCGCTCGAAACTTCCGTCCGTGGACTGCATACTGATTGTGGAAGCACTCGCGGAAGATACTGCGGATTGGGGTATGAGCAATTGGCATAACTCAAGGAGGAGTAGCGCTGGAGGCAACGGCAAAAAGGGGGAGTTTGAGGCGATTAAAAAGGAAGCTGATAACGAATTTCTGGGGCAATCGGAGGTGATAAAAGGAGATGATAGATATTAAAAAAGCGGTTGTAATTTTGTTGCTTTTTGGTTTTGTGGGTGCCGGAACAGCATTTGCTGTCATAAGGACGGTGGATGATGATAACGGAGTGGATTTCACGAGAATTTCGCGGAGGGTGGTGGCAGCATGACCTGCAATAGGATATTGATGCTATTTATTATTGCAGCCGCTGTGTTTACGATTAGTGCAGGAGTGGTAGCTGCGGATGAGGTGAATGTGACACTGGAAGGACACTTCGGTGGCGCAGTTGAGGCAGTGGCTGTATCTGGTGATTATGCGTATATTGGGATGGGGCCGGATTTCGTTGTACTTGATAT
>DAOUUS010000068.1 GCA_030668065.1 Candidatus Methanophagales archaeon | reverse complement strand
TACATCCTCAAAAGAGTGGGTTTTTACTCTGCCCGCCTCTATTTCTTCCCGCTCAATCTGAACTGCTTTGTGTACCAGCATGAGCTCTTCTTCCTCAAGCATCCGCTCATACGCCAGAATCGCCTGCCTTATTACCTCGGTTTGGTTTCCGGCATAACCTTGCTCAATAATCCTCTTTATCGCTGCCTCGTAGGGCACGCCAAGAATAACGTTCATATCATCACCCTATGTACAATAAATGAACATTGAAGCCTATAAATAATGTTCATTAATCCAGATGATTTTTAATAAAAAAACCCACCACTCCCTGCCTCGTGAAAAGGTACAAAATCTAAATAACTCTTGCGTTAAACTTTTCGTTCTTTATTCCTGAGAGTGGAGGCTTCGGGGATGGGTACGCTATAGATATGAACTCGTTGTGTTGATAGGTATTACCCATGCTGCTGTGGAAGCCGCTGTTTCCGTTGTCCTGAATCCAATTTGCTGTAGCTGCTTTTGTGTTCAATGTAATACCTTTCTGCGAGTTGTTTTCGTTGCCCATGGACCATCCGAGATTTGAAGTTGCGTTTTCTACGATGAAGCCAGAAATGTTTACATAATTGTTACCGATTGCAGAGGCATAGTCGCCAGTGGCGTTAGCAGTACCGTTCTTAGAGCGGGAGGTTGAAATATCTTTGTTTATCCAAAGACTTGCGTACAGTACTCCACACAAATAGTATCGTCTGAGGTTGCGTTATTCATCGCTGCATGAAGCGGATCCCCAGAAGAATTGAAATTCCCGCAGTCGCATAGGGGAGCACTCGCAGCCGTGGTGAGAGCAACAATAAAGTGCTGGAAAGGGGAGAATAGCCGATAAGGCGTGCCAAACTTTTTACCAAGACATGAACCGCCGCGTAGCATCCCCATCACCTCAACAATTCATTTATGATTGCACTAAAAACTTTTCGGTCAGTAGATACAGCCTTTAGCACCTTTATTCCTTCATCCAACTATCCAGTCACTCAACTTCTTCTATTTGTATCCTCACCCTCTTCCACGAGAGGTTTTAACTGTTCTACAACAAGAGAGACGTCTAAGTTTAAAGATTAAATCAACTTCGCATTCACAATCCCATCACGACCCGGTCGGCTTGTAACCATAGCATCGCCGAGGTCTGTCTCGATAACCGCGCCCTTGGTTGTTATATTCCGCCGGACGAAGAACGTATTCGCTGTATTACTTTTCACTGTCACGATCCTCGACTGTTTCGTTACGCCGCTTTTCGGGTCCGAAACATTTGCAAATTCACAGCGTAACAGCCGGAACTTTATGTTCCCGCCCATTGTTCTTACCTTCTTTCTGCGTTCTGTCCCGATAACAGTATCGGTCACCGGTCGCCCCGCCTCAAATGCTTTCTTCCGTCTGCTATAGTGAAGTCTTCCACCCGTATATTTACGCTTTGATTTGCCGTGCCATCTCATTTTTCTTTTCTCCTGTTAACGTTCAAGGTCCTATGAATCCACATTCCTCACACCTGTATAAATTACTTTGCTTACGGCACTTCACACATCTACCTATCTCAACCTGTCCACAGTTAGGACATGAAAATGCCGTGTAGCCTTCTCCTATCAGCTTTACCCTGCAAGACGTGCAATACTCTGTCATATTCTGCTCCTTCTCTTAAAATTTTTATCTCCTTCGCTTCTCGCGACATCACCACCACTGTAGATGGCATACTATACTTACACCTACCACCATTTATAGTAATATCTGCTTTTTCCGCTACTTCTTCTGCTACTTCTTCCACACAAGTAGGTGGCTTTTTTCCTGAGACATTAGCACTTGTGGACGTTATGGGTCCTGTCTCTGTTATTATACTTAGTGCTACTTCGTTATCCGGAAACCGTATGCCCACGAGGTCGGACCCCGCAGTTAAAATGTCAGGAACAATCGCCTTTTTTCGTAACAATACAGTAACGGGCCCTGGCAGCAACTCTTTCAGGATACCTAAATACGCGCTGTCCACGTACGCAACTTCATGCAACATCTCAAACGAGGAAACAGCAAGAGAAAGCGGTTGGGATAAAGCTCTGATCTTTATACTATACACTTTCCTGACCGCTTCTTCTGATAACGCATCGGCACCCAAGCCATATAACGTTTCGGTCGGGTAAATTAACGTGCCACCGTTTTTTAGTATAGTTATCGCAGTCCTAATCTGGTCTTTCATGCCGTCACCATAAACTTACACTCTATTACTTTGCATTTTGTTTGAATATCAACATAAAATATAAATGAGTCGCATAGATAACAGTAGAGAGAATGAGCGTCATTGTAACTTCACCAAGCAGACTCCACATTGCCCTTATAGACATGAACGGTGAGCTTGGACGAGTAGATGGCGGTATAGGCGTAGCATTGAAAGAGCCGTTTTTGAAGATAGAAGTATCGGCAGTTGATAAAGAGACAGAGCAGAGAGCGAATACCGAAGAAATTGTTACTATATTAGAACGGCTAAAAGAAAGAACACAACCCACGCTAAGAGGTAATTACCGTGTGAAGATATTTAAGGAATTGCCATCGCATGTGGGTCTTGGCTCACGGACACAACTGTCGTTAAGTGTAGCAAAAGCTATTTCCGTCCTGGAAAACCGAAACTACCACGCATTGGATTTAGCGAAACTGGTGGGTCGTGGCGGCACGTCCGGTATCGGTACGGCTGCTTTTGAGAACGGTGGTTTCATCTTAGACGGTGGTCATTTGTTTCGGCTGGCGAGTGCCGATAGCACGAAAGAGCATGAAAATGAAGTTCCAAAAACTAGTTTCTTGCCTTCTTCGGCTGCTATGTTTCCGCCACCACCGGTTCTATTTCAGCAGCCTCTGCCCGAAGATTGGTTCTTTGTCGTTGCGATACCAGAAGTGAAGCGGGGTGCGCATGGACTCGAAGAGATAAGTATATTCAAGCGGTACTGCCCGGTAGAACGTGAGGAAGTGGCGAAGATCTGTAGGATAGTGCTTATGCGGATTCTGCCTTCTGTGCTCGAAAACGACATACACACTTTTGCTGAATCTTTAACCATGCTGCAGCGGATAGGGTTCAAGCGGATAGAGACAGAGCTTCAGCATGATATAATAAAAGAACTTTTCCGTTTCTTCGATGCGCATGCGTTGGGATATGGCATGTCCTCTTTTGGCCCCGCCACGTATGCAATAGTAAAAGGCGAGAATAGGGCAAAGACACTCGCGGATTCTACACGCGAATTCTTTACCGAGCGGCATGTACATGCTTTAGTGAGTTATTCAAGTGCGAATAATGACGGTAGCGAAGTGAGTTAGCCCTCAAAAATCAAACAAAGAACGCTGTCCTTTCTGCTCTCTTTCGTGCTCTTCTTCTGCATCTTCACGCCCTTCGGGACTCAACGCAATAACACCATATTTACCACCGCCACCCGGAATTATGGATATTTTACCTGCTCTAAATGCGCTTATCGCATCTACCACACGCGCATCCCGATTCGCGGCTTGGAGTTTGTCCATAGCCGCATCCACCAACACGTTAACTTCCGTGCCAAATTCTGCTAATAGTGATTCCCATATCCCGGTTACAGTCTTTGAACTCGCGGACTTTTGCACCGCCAAGCCGATTATCTCCGCCAACGGTATCAAGTGCATATAAGGCGGTCTATGCTCCGGCGATGTACCATCACAATCCGCAAGCTCATTTACTCTATCCCGCACACCTTTCTTTATCATGCCCTTACATTCGCATCGCCATTTCCGTATTGTCGCCTCGCGTAGCGAATAATGCTTATAGCACCTGATGCACGCACTTTCGTTATACTTGCCCTCCTTCGGCGGCAGGCCAACATTGAGCACAGGCTTCCTACCGTTTCTTCGTTCTATCGCCGCTTTCAAGTCCTCAAAAGACATGCTATCCATCTGAAAACGGTTGAACTCACGCGCTAGCCGGATAGGATACGGCGAATGTGCATCCGAGTTAGTCAAAAACGTGAGACCGTGCAATTCACTTATCTTATCTGCATAAGACGAATCAGCACTCAAACCCAACTCCACAAAGGATACATAGCGGCTCATATCACCATAACACTCCGTCAGTGAATTATGATAAGCGTATAACGCAGTCCAGGGCGTGAACGCATGACAAGGGCCTATAAGTACTTCTGCATCCTTCGCATGTTCCGCTATTTCCGCGCCGCCCAATCTCAGCGAAGGGCGACCATCAGAATCAATATCCGTAGAATAGTTCCTAAACGACTCGTATAATTGCTCGGCCTTCGCGATAGACGGTAATATAAGTAAATGATGCACTCGCTTATTGTCTTCCACCTCTACGGTGAGCACAAAATTAGTGCCGTCTTCTTTACCTTTAAAATAGAAAATACCGTCTTTTTCGTCCAGGTCCTTTATCCCGCTTAACCATTTGGGGTGTAAACAGTCACCCGTGCCGAGCAACTGTATCCCTTTCCTTGCGGCTTCCTTAGCTAGTGTGGGTAAATCCATTCGTGGAGAAGTAGCAGCCGAGTAATTCGAATGTATATGTAAATCAGAATTAACCCTCATTTTTCTTTATTTCTATGTGCCAGGAAACGAGCGATAGCGGAGGGTGGATTCGAACCACCGGTCTCCGGGTTATGAGCCCGACGGGATCTCCTAACTACCCTACCCCGCTTTCTTATGTGGTATACTATAAACCAATATGAAAAGACACTTATAAAAGTGCAATGCCTTTAGCGTGACATTCCAAGGCAATTTGTTTTTTTGTTGCCACAAGCAATTACACGGGATTCTAAGAGGCTGATCGCGCTCTCGTTCCGTAAATAGCCGCTCAAAACGTGCTAGCCTGCCACCAATTGATGGGTCCTTCTCTACTAAATATGATACACCCGCAAGGTCTGCACCAACGTAAGAACCCAATTACAGCAAAAAGCCAGTATCTTCGGCTCAAACGTGGACAGCACTCCCGTGAATTTCGTTTCAATACAGTTTTAAGGTCCTTAATTTCTCCAGTAAGATTTTCACAGACGTTTCACAATTCTCTATCGTCTTCCCGCCCGTTATGACCAGCCGCCCCGAACTGAATATCAGTATAGCACTTTTTGGATCCTTTATTCGATACACTAAACCCGGAAAAACCTCTGGCTCGTACTCCATGCCCTCAAGCTCTAACCCTACTACGATAGCCCCAAGGTTGAGTTCTTTGCCTATATTGGCGGAAGCAACGATGTTCTGTACTTTAAATTCAGGATGCTCTGCCACCTCTATCCCTAAACTTCGGAGGTCGGCGGAAAGCCTGTCCATTACTACCCGCACATTCTCTTCCGTCTTTGACCCTGTACACACCACTTTCCCGGAACGAAAGATAAGAAAAGCGGACTTCGGCTCTTTCGTCCGATATACCAACCCTGGAAACTTCTTCTTCGTGAATACTGCTGCTTCTAACTTCGATTCAATATATTGTAGGTCTAATTCCTCAGCAATCCGTGCATTCGCAACCACATTTTCTACCCTTATATCTACTCCCTCTATCATCTTTTTTTTGATCTCCGATTTATAGCAACTTAACTACTATTGTGTGTATAAAAAGTAAGGTATATAATATATAGGATATATTTGCGGATAGAAGGGAAGCAGAAATGAAGAAGAGGGTGAAGAGGATAAGGGGGACAAGGACTTGCGGTGGCGGTTCCGCTAAGAAGAGAAGGGGCAAAGGAAGCAAGGGCGGCTCTGGTCGCGCGGGTGCATTCGGGCACCATTTCGTGGTGTCTCTGAAACAAGGCATAAGGAAGGGAAAGAATAAAAGTGATTCCACGCACGAACGTGCAGAGGATAATGTGACGATAAACGTAGGCGAGTTGGATTACCTAATGCCCGGGCTGATAGCGCAGGGCAAAGCGGAAGAGAAAGCAGAAGGTATTTATCTTGATGTAACTCCTCTCGGCATACAAAAAGTTCTGGGTAAGGGCAAGGTAACGAAGAAAATGATGCTCAAAACGAATAAAATATCACGACTAGCGCAGGATAAGATAGAAAGTGCAGGTGGCACGGTAGAGCAGACGAGTGGGGTGTGAATTAGCATAGATGGAAGCGATAAAACTAAGAGACACATTTACGCAGTTTTTAAATAAGTTCCCTATGGTGGAACGCCCGGGCTGGCACGTGCACTTCAAGACGAAGTTAGCCTGGACCGTTGGTATACTTGTGCTCTTCTTTGCATTGGGTAATGTCCCGCTATTCGGATTATCTCCCGAATCAATGGACCTTTTCGGTCAGTGGCGTGCTATATTTGCTGGAGAGCGGTTCTCGCTTACTGCGCTTGGTATCATGCCAATCGTGGATGCTTCCATTGTTTTACAGCTTCTGGTCGGTGCAGGGATAATAAACTTAAACCTGAGCAACACGCGAGACCAAGTGTTTTATCAGAACTTGCAGAAATTACTCGTTATCGTATTCTCAGTCTTTATTAGCCTGGTTTATGTCGTTGGCTTTTACAAGCCGGATCCTGCAATAGCCGCGCATCTCGGTGTATCATTGCAGATTATCTCGCTCATGCTGTTCTTACAGGTATTCGCTGGTGGGATGCTTATATACTTCATGGATGAGGTAGTATCAAAATGGGGTATAGGATCAGGTATTTCGTTGTTCATACTCGCGGGAGTCTCGCAACAGGTAATTATCGGACTCATTAGCTGGATACCCGACCCGACAAGCGGATTGGCGGTAGGTGTGATTCCAAGATGGTTTCAGTTACTCTGGCCAGGCTCGCCGTTGCACGTATCCACATATGAAATGATGGAAGGAGGAATGATTTTTCTGTTTCAGAATAACTTAATTGCGCTTATCTCAACAATAGTAGTATTTTTTGTCGTTGTGTACCTTGAGAGCACCCGTTTAGAGATACCATTAGCGCATTCGATGGCACGAGGAGCACGTGGTAGGTTCCCAATTAAGTTGTTATACGCAAGCGTGCTCCCGATGATTCTTGTACGTGCGTTACAGGCGAGCATACAGGGTTTTGGGAGGTTGCTCTGGAACAAGGGGATTACCCTATTCGGGACATACGATGCACAGGGGAATGCCGTATCTGGATTGATGTATTATCTCGAGCCGATTTATAGCCCCTGGGATTGGATTCCTTCTCTTGTGCATATCTCAACTCCGGCTATTGCCGGCTGGCAAATAGCCACGAGGCTCAGTATTGACCTCATTTTTATGGTCGTAGGCGGTGCGGTATTCGCACTTTTCTGGATTAATACGACAGGTATGGGGCCCAAAGATGTAGCAGCGCAGATACATAATTCCGGGCTGCAAATACCGGGGCATCGGAGAGGTCAAGCAACGATCGAAAAACTGATGGAAGGCTACATACCGAAAATAGCATTGATGGGCGGAGCTATCTTGGGCGTGTTATGCGTGCTTTCAAATATGTTCGGCACACTCGGTCAGGCATCAGGAACGGGTTTACTTCTGGCTGTGAGTATTGCATACAGGCTCTATGAGGACGTGGCATCGGAGCAGATGATGGAGATGTACCCAACAATGCGTAGATTCTTCGGCGACGGCTAACCGCGGCATAAGATTGAATGGTATGATAGATCCGTGGATGATAGGTCCGTTAACGTTCGGGCTAATACTCTTGCTTGGCGCGCTTCTGACAAGAGTGAAAGG
>DAOUUS010000002.1 GCA_030668065.1 Candidatus Methanophagales archaeon | reverse complement strand
TCCTTTTGTGATTTGAAAAACGCATGCAAAATTATACGAATAACCTCTGACTTTGTCAGTTCAAGGTCTTTTGAGTTACTTGAAATGTATTCTACGCGCTCTGCAATACCCACATCTACCCTTGTTAGTATTACTTTATCCGTTTTCATTAGTTGTTACATTGTAACAGGTGCTATATAAGCTTTTTGAAATCAAATCTGACAAAAATATACCTCTGGAAACTACCTTGGTTTTTGGAGTAGCTCAGGTATGTAGAGAGATAGATTTAGCAGGCGAGATCGCCAGAATCGTGGGCGTGGATCCACGCCAGAAGGTGACCTTGCGGAGAGGCTGTTTTTGCCATGGTCCTGAACGCCCTAGGATTTGTTGACCGACCCCTGTATCTATTTCCCGAGTTCATGGCAACAAAGCCAGCGGAGTTATTGATAAGGTAAGAGGCTAAAGGCGGACGATTTCAATGATGATGCCTTGGGGTGGACTTTAGATAAGTTACGCGACAATGGCCCTGAGAGTGTATTCCTGCAAAAGAAGTGCTGGAAAATTCATTGTTGCTACAAACGAGTTGGACAGCAAGAAACTCAGTGATGAAGAAGCACTTACGGCTTACAAGGAGCAGCAATATGCGGAAAGTGGCTTCAGATTCCTTAAGGACCCTCTCTTCTTTGCCGACAGTATGTTCCTGAAGAATGAGGGAGGGCAGGATAGTTGCGATGGTGATGGGACTTGCGCTCGTGGTTTATAGTTTAGCGGAGAAGAAGTTGCGGGAAGCGCGGGAGAGCGAAAACGAGACAATACCCGATTAGAAAAATAAGCCAACGAAGAAACCAACGATGAGACGAGTCTTTCAGGTATTTGATGGTATTACTATCCTTTACCTGGGATCCAAGATGGTGAAGGTCTTGACTTTACGACCGAGTCATGGAAAAATCCTCGCATTTCGGCAGTGAGTATGAGCAGATGTATTGTACTGGTTATGGTTATGAATTGCGTGCTACTGAGGAATCGTGGCACGGCAAAGCGGAAGAAGAAAGAGGCTGTTAGTCTACCCCATCCACTTTTTCATACGAAATCGCGAGAGAATAGCGAAAAAAAAGAATATAGTCCGAGGTGTCATCTGCAATACGAATGTAAATCGGTAATAACTTACCGTATTTAACAAGTTCATAGTAGGACGGAAATTCAGAAAACATCGTCATTATACAATTAAAGTGCTGAATGTGGGATTGATATTAAAGTTGTTGCACAATAGTAAAAGAGAAAATATACCATATAATTGAACTTTGCCAATACTTCTGTTTCACCCTACCTTCACAGTTTTCTTTTTTTCTCTATCTTCCTCTTTCCTCAAACATTACTTCTCTGTCCTAGCTTTGTGTGTTCTTCTAAGGTTTATTAATCCCCCGACGGTTTGTACAATCATGCTATAAATATCCTTTCCAGTCCGATAGACAAGGGAAAAGATATGGAAGTTCTTCATCCAGCCAATGACATGCTCTACGATAACCCTCACCTTGCCTATCTGCTTATTCTTCTCCTTCTCCTCTTCACTTAATTCTCCCCCTTTAGGCTTCTTTTTTGGAATCATAACCTTCAAATGTGGAAAGTCCTTTTCTATCCCCAGATAGCCTTTATCCAGGTAGAGCGTCACATCTTCGGGAATCCACTCGACCACACAGGAATCCTTCATCATGGTATAATCATGTACGCTCCCCGCCACCCCCGTGTAAATGCAAATGATTTCCTTCTTCCCATTGATCAATATCTGGGTTTTGAGTGTTGTACGCTTCTTTTTACCGGAATAGTGGCATTTTCTCTCCTCTTTGTCCTTTGATTTTTCCACGGGCTGTTCAGTGGCGTCTAATATGGCAATAGTATCGGGGTAAAGCTCTAATAGCTCTTCCAGTGTTTTAATTCTCACCCCTTGTGCTCCCTTTTCCTTGTCAGGATTTAACAGTTCAGGTGTGGGTAGCTGTGCGGTTATTAGAGGTAAAAGTCGCCGTAAATCCCGGCAGACATCCCACTTACTTTTGCCGAAAATAGAAGCAACTACTTCTTGTGTCGTATAAAGACGTATATACATCAGAACCATCACGACCCGGACGACAAGTGGGGTATCGCATTTTCTCCCCCCGCCAACACCTCTTTTTCTATTTGGCCGTGAGTGCCGTTCTCTCTCATATTCCTCGTAAGCCGCTTCTATTTGTGAAAACAACTCTAAAAACTGTCCCACTGGTAGACCGGTAAGCACTGTGATCAGCGTTAGGTTTCCCCATATTTCTTTTTCTCCTATCATTTCTCTTTACCTCGTTTTTCCATCGGAAGTATACCTTATTAAAACTTATTCTGCGACAACTTTATTATTAAAACGGAAGTAATATATTACACTATATTTATTTATCTTTTTACATTTGGTGTTGGTGTGATAAGAATGGTAAAAGAGAAAGAAAAGGGTAATCTTGTTAGAGCGGAAATCGAGAGATTGATTGCGGTAGGCGATCTCAAAGGGCTGCTCTATAAAGCGGCCGAGTTGCATGGGCATTTATGCGGGCATATGGCGTATGGAGTGAAGGCCGGCTATATTGCGATGCGAGAATTGTGTCTGAAAAGCCAGGGTATGGAAGAGGTAATTGCAATTATTGAGACCAATAACTGCTTCAGTGACGGCGTACAAATGGTCACCGGCTGTTCCTTTGGTAACAACGCCCTGATATATCGCGATTTCGGCAAGACCGCAGTAACTGTGGCGAAAAGGGATGGGACGGCAATAAGAATGGCTTTAAATCCTGTGTTTGAGGACCGTCGTAAGGATAAGTATCCCGAAGCATATAAACTGTTCGATAAGATAGTTGCTAAGCGTGAAAAGCCAACACCGGAAGAGCATGAAAGATTGATGCAGTTGTTTGCCGAGCTGTCAATTGCGGAATTGGAAGAACCTGCGGATGAGATGTTCATAACAAAGCGTCTGAAAATTGTAGTGCCTGAATACGCGCCTATGTTCGATTCGGTGAGATGTTCGATTTGTGATGAGAACGTAATGAAAAGTCGAGCTGTGGCTGAGAACGGGCAATATTTTTGCTTCCCTTGCTATAACCAAGGATACTATCAGATGGATGGGTCAGGTATTTCATACGAGGAGGAGAAAATAGATCAAGATGAAGGCATAAGTGGGGGTGCTAACGCAGATGAAGAATAAACATATCGCTATTGTAACGTTATTGTCAATTCTACTATTCTCTTTGTTAACGTGCTTGGCCATCGCCGGAGCAGATTCCGGGAACACAAACGAAGGAGGGGAAATAACATGTATAATTGCAGATTCTACGGGTGATTGGGGCTATCCCAGCCCTCATGGACACTATCCCCGGGGGCCAGGGTACGTAAGGATGAGTTTGGTCTTTGATACACTGGTATGGAAGGACAAACAAGGTTTTGTGCCCGCACTTGCCACCGATTGGGAGTACATCGAAGATGAAAATGCATATCTTTTCCACTTGCGTGAAGGCGTTACTTGGCATGACGGTGAGAAGTTTACTGCTGACGATGTCGCTTTTACCTTTAATTATGTTAAAGAACATCCTTCATGGTGGGTAGACCTGAAATCGCTAAAGCAGGCTGAGATACTTGACGAATATACCGTGAAGATATATTTGGAAGAGCGTTATGCTCCCTTCCTTAATAGTGATGCAGGTGGATTAGCCATTCTTCCAAAACATGTATGGCAGGACGTCGAGGATCCGGCAGAATTTAAAGAACCTGAATCTTTGATAGGAACAGGACCCTTTAAGCTCGTTGATTACAGCAAAACACATGGCACCTATCTCTATGAAGCCAACAAAGATTACTATCTCGGAAAAACCAACATAGACAACCTAAAATTTGTAAAAATCAGCGAGGAGATGGCCTCTACAGCATTAATGAGAAACGAAGTCTTCGCTACTGCTATCCCACCGGAAACCGTGGCGGAGGTTAGAGAAAATGGTTTCGTGATAATAAACCAATCCGGAAATTGGAACGCCAAGCTCATGATAAACCATGAAAAGGAGCCAATGTCTTCTAAAGAGTTTAGGCACGCCCTTGCCTATGCGATAAACCGGACTGAACTGGTGGAAATAGCACAACGAGGACATGCAATTCAAGGAAGCCCGGGACTGCTTTCTCCTACCAGTCCTTACTACAATCCGGAGATCATAAACTATGAATATGATCCGGAGCGTGCGAAGGACATTCTGGAAAGCATGGGCTATGGGCATAATGGTGAAATACTTGAACTGGAGCTCATAACTGCTCCACGTATGGGTTTTGAACGTGTCGCCGAGATAATTGCGCGGCAGTTGGAGGCTGTAGGGATAAAAGTCAACATAAGAAGCCTGGAATCGAAAACCCTTGATTATAGGGTCATGAATCAGCAATTTGATCTGGCTATAAGCGGACATGGTGGGATCGGGGGCGATCCGGCAATTCTGAACAAAGTAATTCTTGGCAACTTCGGATATAGTGCGAATTACACAAAAAATGATACTTTGAACCAGTTGCTCGAAGCGCATTTGCATGAGATGGATCAGGAAAAGAGGCAGGCGATAGTGCGAGAAATTCAAGGGGTATATGCAGAGGAGCTCCCGGCTTTGACGCTTTACTACCCAACTTGGTACTGGGGACATGACGGCAGCGTTGACATTTATTATACTATGGGCGGTATTGCATCCGGTATACCCATCCCACTGAACAAGTTGGCGTTTATGGAGTACAAAGGAAATGCAGAGGTACCAGCAGCCACGGAAGCACCAGTTCCTGGTTTTGGACTTCTAATTTCAATCCTTGCACTAACTGGGGTGGCGTATCTGGTAATAAGACGAAGAAATGACTGACCGTAAAAGATGAAGCTACCAGAAATTGGGACATATGCGATAGCCTTCCTCATAATCTTAGCCCTGATTTTTTTACTACCGCGGATGATGCCTGGTGACCCACTTACCGCAATCTGTGGCGAAGAAGTTCTTGTTGAGATGACGCCGGAACTAAAAGCCGAGCTAGTGCACCGCTTTGCTTTAGATGAACCACTCTGGAGCCAGTTCTTCGTTTATCTAACGGGTATTATGCACGGCGATTTCGGATACTCCTACTACTATAACGCCCCTGTATTAGAGATAATTCTTGAAGCACTACCCTGGACCCTGCTTCTCGTTGGCACTTCGCTTGTTCTTTCCACAGTGCTAAGCATAATTATAGGAATAGAGTCAGGCTGGAGACGTGGTAAGGTCAGTGATAAATTCCTGCTCACCACAACCATGATTTTAAATGGCTTTCCTGATTTCTTCATAGGCATTATCCTGCTGCTGCTCTTTGCCGTTTATCTCGGCTGTCTGCCGCTCCAGGGCGCAAAAACGCCTTATTCCGATCTATCCGGTATAAATAGCATGCTTGACATAGCCCAGCACCTTGTTTTACCACTTATCGCATTGACCTTAGCGCAGCTACCCGGTTCTTATCTCCTGATGCGGAATACGATGATAACCACGCTGAAGGAGGCCTTTGTCCGGACAGCAAAAGCAAAAGGGCTATCTGAGGTGGCAGTGAGATATAAACACGCGGGTAGGAACGCGCTGCTTCCAATTGTCACTACGACTGGAGTAAGGGTGGGTATTATCTTTACCGGCGCACTTTTCATCGAAATAATCTTCTCTTATCCCGGTGTGGGACTTTTGAGCTATAACGCGCTGCTCATGCGGGATTATCCGATTCTGCAAGGCGTATTCTTCATTGTAGCGGTATTTGTTATACTTGCCAACTTCGTCGTTGATCTGCTATATACAAAGATAGATCCGAGAATAGGGGTGGATAACACAGAATATGCACATTAACTACTGGACTGAACTGACGCGGAACAACTTTGGAAAGATCGGGTTAGCTATGCTCTGCTTAGTGCTCTTTATCGCGTTATTTGCACCATTTCTTGCTCGCTATGACCCTGGTGAGCCAAGCCACGCAATCTTTATGTCGCCTTCATTCGAGCATTGGTTAGGAACAAACGATATAGGACAGGATATTTGGAGTCGACTTTTATGCGGTGCGAAAAACTCGCTCTTAGTGGCTTTGGGTGTGGGTGTGTTCACAACCCTACTCAGTACGGTTATCGGTGCATCGGCTGCTCTGGTCGGTGGATTATACGATAGGATAGTGATGAGACTGATAGATGCACTTATCGTGATACCGGCGTTTATAGTAATCATATTAGTAGCAGCCTATGTCCTGCCAAATGTTTGGACTCTTATCTTTCTCATTTCTATCTTGACGTGGCAGGGCGGAGCGAGACTGGTAAGGGCACAAACACTGTCACTAAAGGAAAGAATGAGTGTTTACGCCGCAAGAACGTTTGGTGCAAATAAGCGGTATATCGTAATCCGGCATATAATACCTAACCTCAGTTCGATTCTGTTTGCGGTATTTATACATAGCGCAACGCGGGGTGTATTTATGGAAGCGGGTTTGGCGTTCCTCGGTATAGCAGACATCTCAACAGTGAGTTGGGGATTGATGATGCATCACGCACTCAGATTCTACTACCTTGACGTCTGGAAGTGGTGGCTCATTCCAACAGGACTTGCCCTCTCAGTTACGATAATGGCTTTCGTATTTATTGGACATGCATTAGAAACAGCTATGGATCCACGTCTACGGGTGATGGAGCAGGAAGATTGGCAATGATAGAACTAAGAGAACTGGAGGTGATGTATGGCAAAAGAAGGGTATTGCACGGTATAAATCTGACGTTGAAAAGGGGTGAATCTCTATCAATTGTAGGCGAATCGGGAGGTGGAAAAACTACTCTTGGGCTTAGCATTATAGGACTCGTAGAGGGCACCGTCAGGGGTGAGATTCTGTTTGAAGGTAAGAATTTAGTGGCGCTGGCGGAGAAAGAGTTGAAGGCGATAAGATGGAATCGGATCGCAATGGTCTTCCAGAACGTAGAAAATGCGTTAAACCCCCTGTATACCGTTCTGGACCAGGTATCAGAGCCTATTGTGGTGCATAAATTAGGCGATAGAAACGAAGCGACGAGACGTGCTGGCGAACTATTGAACAGGGTGAATCTACCAGAGGGGCGTTTTTATGCCTATCCTCATCAGTTAAGCGGCGGAGAGAAGCAGCGGGTGTTGATTGCAATGGCACTGGCAAACGATCCTGATTTGATTATTATGGACGAGCCCACAACAGCTTTAGATGCTCTCACCAAAGTAGAAATAATTAACTTGATACATACCGTGTGTAAGGAAAGGGAGCTGACAATACTTCTATTAACCCATGACTTCTACGCAGCTTCCACGCTCTCTGATAGAATGGCAGTGCTATACGCGGGTAGAATCGTAGAATTTGGCTCTACTCCTGCTCTTCTCTCTAACCCCAGGCATCCATACACGAGAGGGCTGCTCAGATGCTATCCGAGCATGACAACAACGAAGGACCTGCAGGGGATAAAAGGTCGAATGGAGTTCTTTGATGTCGGCTGCCCGTTTCACCCTCGCTGCACACAATCAATAGGAATCTGTCGAGAAAAAGCGCCGCGGTTAGAAAAAAATGACGGGCGGTTCATTGCCTGTCATAGAGGCGGAATCATACCGCTCTTAGAGTTGAGGGACCTGAGTAAGTCATTCGATTCCTTGAAGGCGGTTGATTCTATTGATCTGACGCTATATGAGGGTGAGACTTTAGCTCTGGTCGGGGAGTCAGGTTCTGGGAAGACAACAACAGCAAAGCTAATCATGGGCATTTTTGGAGCTACGGAAGGTCGGATATACCTCGAAGGCAAACAAATTCTCGGCAGGGACAAAAGCTTCTATCAACGGGTTCAAATGATCTTCCAAAACCCAATGGAATCGTTAAGTCATCGTCTTTCCGTTCTAGAAGCTGTAAGAGAGCCTTTAGACGTACAAAAACTGGGTAATCGCGAGCAGCGAGAAAGTATGGTGCGGCAGATTCTGGATGAAGTTGAGTTGCCATCCTCAGAGACGTTCCTAAATAAATATCCACATCAGTTGAGTCAAGGGGAAGCGCAAAGGGTTGGCATTGCTCGAGCGCTCATACTGAATCCGAAGCTGCTCATTGCCGATGAACCAACCTCAGCCTTAGATGCAAGCACGCAGGCAAAGGTCGTGAAACTCCTACTTAATCTGCAAGAGAAGAGGGGGATAGGTATGCTTTTCATCACGCACAACCTCGCCTTAGCAAGGAAGATAAGCGATAGGCTCGCAGTGATGTTGAAGGGGATTATTGTTGAAGAAGGTCCATCAAACGAGATAGTAAGTAGCCCACTGCATCCATATACCGAAGACCTGCTGAAGGCTGCGCCTACACTGAGTTCACGAGTACATGCGGTGCCAGAAAGAACGAGTGAGAGAAATGACGGGACTGGATGCCCTTATGCAAATAGGTGCAACAAAGTAACAGAAGTCTGTTTTAATGAGAAACAACGATTGAGCTCTCTTAGCACTCATAAGGTTGCGTGTATGCTCTGCACCGCCACAGATTGAGTTTTTTCAAACATCGGAAACCGTGGTCCCTTTTTAGTTTGTCTCGCTTATAACCTGACTTTCTGCGTTGTATATGCTACAATCCTAAAAGAGCGCATCCGCAAACCCCAACTTTTCAATAATCTCCTTTTGCTCTTTAGTGAGAACAGAATTTTTATCACGAGTTTCGCCCCCCAAAATCAAGAGTAGTTTTTCGTATTCTACCCAGTTCATCCAGACTATCTTCAACACCCGCCCAGCCCGTAACGCCTAAATGATACTTATACCGTGCCAAATCCAGATATGCAAGATAGCAGATAAAAATATAGTCATCAATATTTCCTTCCTTAAAATGCCTTACCGGCTGCAGATCGAACCCGTTTTTGAAGCAATCGAAGATCTTTTCAATCACATCTTTACCAAAATACGTGGCAATAATCTCAGGTGCACTCTTTTCAAAATACGTGGTAAAAATCAAGCATTTACCATCTCGAAGCCTTGCATTTCTTCGATTTTCTGAGTGAGGATTTACGATTATTTTATTTTTGTCGTTTTTTATCTCAAAAAAATCAGAAACTCCGCGGATTGCTGCTATTATTTCCTTTTCCAAACCCTTCAGAGTTTCGTTACCGGTCTGCGAAGACAAGATCTCCGCGACTTTTATCTCTGCGATACCTATTTTTTTCAATCGTGCCGTGCGTTCTATCTCAAGATCACTGTGATTAAAGCAAATAATCGCCCTGCCGGGAATGCCAAACAGCGATGTAGCGAGGCTTTCGTAATAGATTAGACGGATGGACGCATCAACTCATTTTCTTCGGATATGCCGCGCATTACAAGCTCTTTAGCATCCTTGGACGTTTAAGGGATGCCAGCCAATTATTTTCAGGTTATCGCCATTCCGCTTTAGTAATTTATTCTTTGACGCCATCCCACGATCCAGGATTATCGCATCAATGCTGAGATTTACCCGTTTAACATCTGCAATAAGTTGTTCTACCCTCCTCACATCTGTTATATTTCTCTCATACGTTCTGAAAAGGACAGGTAAACCTTTGTTCTTTGTTGCGACTAATCCAATGTTTATCTGAGGTAAGCTGTTATCAGCTCGACTGTGCCCGAGTCGCGCTTTAGGCATTTTTGTCGAATAAAAATAAGTGGACGTGATGTCATAGATCAAGGTGGACGATTCCGCTTCAAGATGCTTTATTTGGTTGAACAGCTCCGTGCACACGTCAATGATGCCCTCATGGCCTATTTTACGGCAGGTATTCATTACTGCACCGAGATTGCTAGAGTTTAGTTCTTCAGGGGTGATGCCGGTGAACTCTTCCAGTGCGGTGTCCTGATACCATTTGGAAAACTTGTTGAGAGTTTCTCTGTCTGTTATATGGTTGATTGCAAGCGCTGCAAAAACTTCGCCCACGGGCAGTCCTCTTCTTGGATTTAATCAGTTTAACAGCTCGATAAGTCCGTATTGTTTGAACAAATCGTAGAGGACTGCTATGTCACCATATCTTACCGATTTTGTAATCTCAAACTCTTTCAAGCGTTTTTTTGGGGGAATTATCTGCTTTTCGCCATTTATTGTCACTTCACGTGATATGGTAGCCTCTAAAACTCGTAATGTCAAGTTATAATCAAACATTTTGCGACTACACACTCCTCTTTTCTTTTACAACAAGTTTTTAATCAATCTTTCCCATCTTTTACACTATGCAAGTAATAATACAAACAGTAATCCCTATTTTTTCAATCATTTTAGTTGGTTATATCATCGGGAAACACAAAGAAATAGATGTTCAGCGTTTTATTAATCTGATCGTATATATGACAGCTCCCTGTCTAATCTTCTCGTCCATTGCAACCAGTGATATTAACCTGACCGATTTCACCTCAATTGCCGTAGCCGCACTAGCTATACTACTCTTTATGGTTACTTTCGCTTGTATCACCTTAAAACTAACAAGATCAGACAAAAAAGGGTTATATCTGCCCATGACCTTCGGTAATACGAGCTATATAGGCTATCCCGTTGCATTATTCGCATTTGGCGTGGACGGCTTGTCGCGTGCTGTGGTCTTTGACATGATTAATTCGTTACTCATCTTCAGCCTCGGCATCTATATCGTACACCACAGAAACGAGCTACAAGAGGTGTTCAAAGTTCCGTTACTCTATGCAGTGGTAATTGGCTTAGTAGTAAATCTATCAAAAATCACGATCCCACAGGTGCTATTTCTGCCGATTGAAATGGTCGGGCTAGTCACTATCCCTTTGGCATTGCTTGTTCTCGGGTATAAACTGACAGAGATAAAAATAAGCACAGCAAAAATCGTACTACTCGCATCGGCATTCAGAATTCTTGGCGGTTTTTTAGTCGCATTAATGATTGTCAATCTATTGTCCTTAGATGGATTAGTGAAAGACATCATATTGCTACAAGCAGCAATGCCCTCTGCCGTCATGTCAATGATATTAACAGCCAAATACCAAAGAGACGCATCTTTAGTCGCTTCTGTTGTCTGTATCACCACACTGCTCAGTATCCTCTCTATACCGCTAATCCTGTCTATTTTATGATATTGCTGTTTACGTGTTTTTTTCCGTGTTTTATTTGTGCAGTTAGAATTCCAAGCACTTTTCAATCCCCAATCGTGCTATGATTCTAGAAAATAGCTTGTGATTGAAGTTTGCGTATGCAACTTCATTCGGAACGACAATAGCGAGTTTACGATCTTCATAGCACGGATATGCCTCCTCAAACACGCGGCCGATATTTCGTACGCATTTCGGGAGTTTCTCGGTTACGAAGACCACTGGTTGCTCCCTCCATTCTCTAATAACGTATCTTGACAATTTATCCGTAATCACCATGTGCAGTGTATCTCTATCCACATACAGGTTTCCGCTGAGCACTACGAAGTCTTCATTCATTGTGAACCCGCTGAAATAGCCGCTAACCGCATCTACTTCCTCTTGTGAGAATTCGGCCCACTGGGCAAGTCCTTCTTTCTTCGCTTTTTGTTCTTCTTGCGATTCCGCTATGACCTCACCGATTAGCCCTTCGAACTCTTTTATCTGGGGCATCTTATATAGTTCCTTCTCTCTAAACTCTATTAGCATATCCCGGGCAGCATTTCGCTCATCCTCGGTTTGATGATACAACCACAGGAATTCATGTCTTGGTGCCCTTTTCCCATAAACGCACAGATTCTTGGCGATAAAATCGGTCTCTAACGCTTGAAAGACCTCCGGTGAGAACATATCTGATATATCCGCTTTTATGAGTTCATACTGCGTGAAGCCGGGGAGTCCATGTATGCTCATCTTTAACATTAGTTCAATCATAGTTAGCGCGGCATTATTCCCCGCATCTATCTCCGCTTTAACGATCGCCGATAATTTCGGTTGCGCTTGTAAATAATCTAAGGCAATCTCCTCAAAGTCCTTTTCATGTCCCGCGGGGCAAATGTACCCATCATAAGGTCCTATCCCAAAAACACGTTTGTGATGCAATGATTTTAACAAGTCCTTGCATTCCTCTTCCTTCCCTTTCCCCTGTAACGCCACGAAGTTTTTCGTAAGTGCCTCTTCTGAGGCATATTCCTTCAGTAAATAGACTAATCCCTGTAGTGTTCTTGCACCCTCGTCCTTCTCTGTTATATCTAAAACTAAATTCTTATATTCTTCCGGTTTCATATTCTTTCTTCCCCTTTTTATTCACTCAACAACTTATCCACAAGCCATTCCGCATCAAACTTCTCCAGATCTTCATATCCCTGCCCGGTGCCCATGAATATTATGGGCTTGGAAGTGGAATGCGCGATAGAAATCGCGGCACCACCTTTCATATCTATGTCCAACTTGGTCAATATCGAGGCATCTATCCCCACGACTTCATCGAATTTCTTTGCCCTTTCCACCGCGTCGTTCCCTGCAATCGCTTCATCCACGAATATTACCATGTCCGGCTTCGTCACCCGGCATATCTTCCTTAACTGCTCCATGAGATTTACCGAGGTGTGCATTCGCCCCGCGGTATCTGCCAGAACTACCTCTATTCTGTTTGCTTTCGCATATTTCAACGCATCATATACAACTGCTGCGGGATCGGAACCATATTGATGCTTTATCAGTTTTATCCCTAAATTAGACGCATGACACTCTATCTGTTCAGTTGCACCCGCTCTGTACGTATCTGCAGCCGCAATCACCACCGAATGCCCTGCTGAAAGCAACTTCTGCGCTACCTTCGCGATAGTAGTCGTCTTCCCCGTCCCATTCACACCGATAAAAGCGAGATTTAATGGTTTTTCCCCTTTCGCCACAAACTCATCAAAATCGAGCTTTTCCGTAGAAAGAATGTCTAATAGAGCACCCTTTAGTGTGTTCTCCACTAAATCTTCTGTGTTTGTGCCCCGTTTTACCTTTTTACCCACCAGTTCCGCCTTCACACGGCGAATTAACTCTTCCACCACGGACAATGCAGTATCACTTTCTAATAACGCTACTTCTAACTCTTCTAACGGCTTTTTCAGGTCTTTCTCATCTAAAATCGTCTCGCCACCTATTGCCGCTTTCCCCTTTTCTATTACTTTCTCCTCGACTGTTTTAGAAAAGCTTTTTAGCTTCTTTCGTAGATTCTCAAACATTTCGTCTTGCCTTGCACACCCTATTGTAATGTAACATCACAACAGATATAAAGTGTGGATAACCAGTGTTAAAGCAAAATCAACTATAAAAAACAACATTTATATGTTGAACGGGCACTGCCTAAAAATCTCGCGATTTATCACCGCGGCGATAGTGATTTCACTGTAAAATTCAACTGTACTGTCAAAATACGGGGAAAAAAATAAAAAGGGCTAAAATTAGTATTCGCCCCTTCATATAGTTCGTTTTTACTGCATAGCTTCGTCTATGTCTTCCTTTTTCACTGTTTTCCGTCCGGCATGCTTAGCTAGGCTTACGGCTTTCTTTGCTATTGTTTCGCCTTCTGCCTCTAATATCTCTACTAATGCCGCACTTGCTTCTTCGCTTACTCTCTCAGCACCCGCGTTTCTTACTAATCGCGTTACTGGTGCAATTGGTAGTTGTGCCATTTTCATCACCATGATTAGGTAATGCGATAGTATATAAAAGCTTTTCGGTAGTCAACCCTCTACTACCTAATCAAAACCACTGACCTAATGTCTTTTGCCCCACATCTTCAAATGATGAAACCTCATAACCAAAAAGTTGCAACACCCTATGTGCAACAGGTATTAACTGATGACGGACATAGTACGAGACGTCAATCAGGTATTTCTGGCTCTCTGCGTATATTTCAAGCCCTGCACTTCTTTCTATAATATCTACCGGGAACGCGCGGTCACTCGTCTTCCCCCCGCCTTTTATTATAACATACGGGATTTTCGACCCAACTTCGTATTCAATGTTAAAAGACGAAGTTAAGGCACGTTCGGCAGCTATAACATGCGCTTGCTTTGTTTCATATCCGCTTATCTTTCGGGTGAGCGTTTTGTGTATTATTAGCTTCTGTAACGGTACTTTACCGTCTTTAAAGTCATGTATAACGTTTTTAACATATTTCGCTGCTTTTTCGGGGTCTTTTTGTCTCAGTATCATATCTATCACTTCTGTCTGCATCTCCTTCGCCTGTTCGCACCAGTCCCCACGGCGCACTTCCAAACCGCGAACTACGATTTCGTCTTTGTCGGTAAGCGCGGCATACCGCTTCTTCTTCCCGGTAAAGAAAATTGCTTTGAAGAAGTCCTGGATCTCAAGTTCAAGCGGGAACTCCGTTGAAATCTTCTCCGAAACCGCCCTCGCCTTCTCCCGGGTCACTTCCCTTATATCCTGCACATCATCGCCCGTGGGAAGTTTAGCGAACACGCTATCTGTATCGCCGTAAATGACTTCTAATCCGAGTTCCTCCGCTACTTCCACCGTGCGTTTTATAAAGTAACGCCCCCATGCGGTTGTCGCTTCGGCACATTCGCGCTTGTAAAACTTCGCGGCGCTCCAACCGGTGTATCCATAAAAACTGTTCGTGAGTATCTTGATACTCTGCTGTCGTATATCCAATAACCGATATTCAGCCGAATTTTTGGCATGAGTATTCATATCCGCCTTTATCTGCCTCCGCCTCGTGATTAAATCACCCATTATTCTCTTAAAGAACCCGTCTGGCGACTTTTTGAACGCATGCCCCACTTCTGGTGCAATATACAAATCCTCGCCCGTTGCTTCTCGCGAGTCCACAAAAGTATCTGGGGAGACATTAAAAGAAATCATAATTGTAGGATACATGGATGAAAAGTCGAGCGCGATAACATCCTC
Source organism: Candidatus Methanophagales archaeon (assembly GCA_030668065.1). Lineage (GTDB taxonomy): Archaea > Halobacteriota > Syntropharchaeia > Alkanophagales > Methanospirareceae > QENJ01. The sequence goes on along the minus strand of DAOUUS010000002.1, from coordinate 6,983 downwards.
ATGCAGTCCCTTTACGGGTGGAAGTACGAACCCACCCTCAAATGTTTTCTCGCCCCCCCCGCTCTTTGGTGGTACAAGCTCACCTTTTTTAAAAGCCTCTAAAGTCAAAAATGATTCTACCTGGCGGCCTCGCCCCATCTTTGCTAACTCGTCCAGAGGATAACCAACCATCTTGGATAGCTCAATTTGCAGCGGTAACACCTTTGTTGCGATACCTAACGTGCTAACGGCATCCGCCTTTGCGTACTCGTATAAGCGCTCACGTGTAGAACTATCGTACCAGCATTCGGTAATCTCTCGCGGTGATAAATTAACTCTTTCGTCTTTATTCATCACGCCGAGAAATTCAGACACATTCTCCAGCGTTTTCACCTTCACGCTGTCAAGATCGCGTTTTGCCAGCTTAAACAGGTCCACGTTAAGCATGCCCGTGATATTTACGCCCGGTAGTGCCCGGCCCTTTTCATATTGTACTGTACTGCCATCAGCACCCAGTTTCATGCGAATTTTATGTTTGTTTGCCCTTTCTTTTATATATGGCCAATCAAAACTGTCAGAATTGTAGCCCACGATGATCTCGGGCTTGAGATCTGCCACGAACGCGAAAAAATCTTCTAAAACTCTTTTGTCGTCACCTACGCGGAATTCTTCATCCGACATCACAAATAACTCCGCTTTTACTTCATTTCCCGCGTGGTATGCTACGGATATGATTATTATGGGGTCCCTATTTGGCGATGGCATCCCCACGGAAGCCGCCATCTCGCAATCGAACGACACAATTTTGAGTTCGGGCAAATCACTCTCCGCCATCTTTTTGTATGATACGTTTGAAGCGAGAATAGCAGTATCCGCATAATCCAGAGCTATTTCTTCGCCTGCCACAGTTACACCGTCAAAAGGCCGCAGTTGCTTGTCTATCAAGTATCGTATTGCAAATAGAATATCAGCCTCCAGCACGGTAAGACCCTCTTTTCTGACTTCTTCTCGTAACAGTGGCACGTGTCTCGGATGCTCCACGAAAATTTTCAAACACTTCTGATTCACCCCGAGTAATTTCCGCTGGCAAAATTCCACCCGTTTTATTCTTATAGTGCCATTCTCTCTATAGATCCTAATCTTCTCTACCAGCCGCTTTTTTTCTTCGGCATCGCCTTCGTGGGTATAAAACTGTGAAGTATACGGAATAGCGTAGAAATACGGCTCGAAGTTTTTGTCTATCACAACAAAGTTCTCGCCTTCTTTGTCCTTGCACCACAATCGTATCACAGGCTTTTCTTTTCCCGCGTCATCTTTTTCCGTTATGTATCCAATATCAAGTAGAAAACCCTCTTTCTTCATTTCTGGTCGTTTCCCTATATCTTCTGAATTTAGTTATCTCTCTCACCATCAAATTTTTTAAAGATGGAGCGGTTAAATCTTATGTAAATCGGTACTGCGAGTTAAATGTGATGAAGAATATCATTGTTGGTGGCGGAAGAGCGGGGAAAGAATTAGCAGCTCAGTTGTCGGAATCTGTGATCATCGAGATAGAGCCACAAAAACGAGATGAGCTTTCTGAATTAGAGGGTGTGCAAGTAATTATAGGCGATGGAAGTGACGAAGAGCTATTGAAGCAAGCGGGTCTGGAAGATGCCACGGCATTTATCTTGCTCACAGGTAGTGACGAGGCTAACTACCGCGCTGCGGCTATTGCGAAGGAACACGGCGTTCCCCGGATAATGGTTCGGGTGGAAGACCCGGAAGCTAGAGCACGGTTCAATGAACTTGGCGTTGAGCACGTTATGCAGCCCACAAAGATAGTAGCAAATCTCGTTGCCGACATGATGCGTCCTGATGAAAGCGGGAGGCCATTCAAGAAACTCCTCGTTCCTATACTCAATAACGATTCGGTGAACAAAGCGTTCAAAGAAGCATTGTTGATTAGTTCAGTTGCGATGGGGGAAATAACGGCGGTAAAGTCAGGAGACAGAGACGGAAAAGAGCTGGAATTCATGGCTAATGATATGGGAGTTCCACTTACGATACTCCCGGAAAAGGAAGAATCAAGGGGCATCCTAAGAAAGTATCTTCGTAATCATGCTTGCATAATATTAGACACGGTAGAAGAGCACTTTTATTCCCCGGACTGTATAGTAATAGGGCCGGAAGAGCTCGGGTTTTTAGATAGACTGTTTGGAAGAAGCGTTGTATTACAGTTGATACGGACGGCATCCCGGCCAGTCCTTGTAGCGCGAACGTTAAGGTATTACAACCAGGTTCTTGCACTTCTGGATGCTTCCGAGACCGCAGAGCGTGTAGGTAAGTATTCGGTCCAGATGGCGCGTTTATGCGGTGCAAAGATGTATCTGCTTGTTCTGGAGGAGGTACCTAGAGAGTTAATAGACGGGATAAGGAAATTGGGTGAAAAAGGGAACGTACACATTATTGAGGAGTGGGTAGAAGGCAATCCAATGATAGAGGCGGTAAAAGAGGTGAAAAGCGGGAATTACGAACTTACTGTGCTTCCCTGGCGTGGCACAGGGGTTATTCGGGTGGACCTAATAAAGAAGATAATAAATGACGCGCCCTGCTCTGTTCTAACTGTGGTGTGATGCCCATGACCATAACTATAAGCCCCTATATACTTTTGTTAACGATAGCAATCTTCGCATTCATTATTCCTCTTATTTCTGGCAGAATAGGCGTTCCGGCGGTAGTAGGTGAAATCATCTTCGGTATATTCCTGGGTGTGCTGGGCTTATCTCTTGATACCGAAGGACTCATAGTTGTAGACTTCCTTGCGGGCTTTGGACTTATATTTCTGATGTTTTTAGCAGGACTGGAGATAGATTTCTCGAAGGTTGAAATTTATGGTGTGAAACCGTTTTTCCTCGGTATTTGTATCTTCATTTTCACGTTTGGGCTTTCGGTCTTTTTAACCTCAAAACTGGGCTATGGGTTGTATCTCGCGATCCTTCTCTCAACCTCTGCAGTGGGATTGGTAGTGCCCACGATAAGGGAACTGGGGATGTTAAAGACAGATTTTGGGCAGACAACACTCATAGCGACATTCATTGCTGATTTTGGTGCCGTGCTGCTCGTTACGTTGTACACACTGCATTTTGAGAAGGGAGTCACATGGGAGATGTCTTTGATTGCACTCATATTCGTTCTGTTTTTTGTGGTGTATTATGTGGGTAAGCTTGCGATCTGGCACTATCCGGAGCGGCTATCCGCATGGTTCAAATCGAACCACCCGTCAGAGATGGGTGTAAGAGCGGCATTCGCATTATTGCTCGTATTCGTTGCTTTGTCTGAGATCGCGAATGTAGAAGCCATACTGGGTGCATTTCTTGCCGGTGTGATGCTTGCGCTATTGTTCCGTGGAGGGACCGTACTCGAGCAAAAACTTTACGGAATAGGCTATGGATTCCTCATACCGATTTTTTTTATAAACATAGGAATGCAATTTGATGTCGGTGCTTTTGCGGAGGTAGGTATTTATCTAATTCTTGCAGAGATTCTTTTTATTGCATTCGCGGTGAAGATAGTACCGGCTCTGCTTTTGCGGTTACGGCATTCCTGGAAGGATAGCATTTCTGCTGGCGTTTTACTCTCTTCGAGAATGAGTTTGATAATCGCGATGGCTGCGGTTGGATTGGAACTCAACTTGATAGGCACATCAATGGAATCGGCAATCATAATGCTCGCGATAATAACGAGTATAAGCTGTCCAACAATATTCAGGCGGCTGCATAAAGTAAAAGACATAACAAAAGCACAAAAGGGCTAAAAGTAGCAGAAGATGCAGGAACGGTAAACCGTGCAAACGGCACTGAATCTTTATGCACCCCCACGTCCATATGGGTCCTGAAAGTTACTTTTTATTGTATGATAAAACCTATTACTTTTTTGGTAACGCGAATAAGTTCTTTTTTAAAGAACGGTATTTCACGAATAACTTTTATGTCTCTCATCTTAGGGCTCGAAGGAACGGCATGGAACCTCAGTGCGGCAGTAGTTAGCGAAGAGAAGGCAATATGCGAAGCAGAATCAACCTATAAACCGTCACAGGGTGGTATCCATCCCCGAGAAGCGGCACAGCATCACGCATCCGAGCTAAAAGATGTGGTTTCACGTACCGTAAGTGGCGCAGAAGCAGAAGGTTATTCGTTAAAAGATCTAGATGCAGTAGCATTCTCACAAGGTCCCGGCATGGGCCCATGCTTGAGAACCGTAGCAACGGCTGCGAGAACGCTATCTATAGCGTTAAAAATACCGTTAATCGGTGTCAACCATTGCCTCGCGCATATAGAAATCGGGCGATGGCGTTGCGGTGCGGAAGACCCCGTGGTGCTATACGTGAGTGGAGCAAACTCGCAGGTATTGGTTTACTATTCCGGGAAGTATCGCATCTTAGGTGAGACACTGGACATCGGTATAGGGAACGCGCTGGACAAATTTGCACGTCATTTGGGGCTGAGCCACCCCGGCGGCCCGAAGATAGAGGCACTGGCATCCCAAGGCACCAAATATGTTTATATGCCTTACGTGGTGAAGGGTATGGATATGTCCTTTTCGGGGCTCAGCACGGCAGCTAAAGATGCTTTAACAGTACATAAACACAAAACGGAAGACGTATGCTATTCTTTTCAGGAGACTGCGTTTGCTATGCTCACCGAGATAACCGAGCGTGCAATGGCACACCGTGGCAAGACCGAAATGTTGTTAGCCGGTGGTGTGGGTGCAAACCGGAGGTTACAGCAGATGCTGCAAACGATGTGTCAAGATAGAGGCGCACGGTTCTTCGTACCAGAAACGAAATATCTGGGTGATAACGGTACTATGATTGCTTATCTCGGATTGTTAATGCTCAAAACAGGGAACACAACGCCAATAGAGAATTCTATGGTCAATCCTAATTTCAGAGCCGATGACGTAGAAGTCACGTGGCGCGATTAAGGTGGTTCGGCAAGATAAAGGGTTTGCTCCGTTCTGTTCACGTAAAAAGTATTTATCTGTTTCAATATGTTTTAGAAAAGCGAAAAGTTTAAAAATCAGTATATTTATAAAGGCAAAAGAGGAACCAACACAATGCTACCCCTATACGTGAATGTCAGTGACAAAAAAATAGTGGTATTTGGTGGTGGGACGGTTGCGGAAAGGAAGATCCGTCAGATTATGGACACCCGCGGCACTGAGGGGAAGCCGGATTTAGAAGTTTACAGCATTGAATTCACGCCGTGGATAGAAGAGCAGCATGAAAATGGCGAACTCAAGTGTATCCCGTGTGATTTGTGGCGTGCCGACCTGGGCGAACACCTAAAAGCTGCTTTTTTAGTGCTCGTATGTACAAATGACGAGCCTTTAAACACACGTATTTTACATGATGCGGCAGAGTTTGATGTACTTGTTAATTACAGGTCTGAGGGTGATGTTTTTATGTCTTCCGTCATCAATAAATGCGGATTCTTGATTTCTATTTCCACAGATGGCAAAGGACCGGCAATGGCTAAGTATCTGCGAGAGAAGATTTCGCAGTTCATAGACGCTGAAGAGGAGAAGATGTTGCTGATTCAGTCCCGTCTAAGGGACTATTTAAAAGAGACAGAAATAGAAGAGACTAAGCGGCACGAGATACTGAACAGCGTTTTGCACGATCCTGAATGCTGGGCTGCTCTTGATGCACCACTGGCAATAGCGGAAAAGGTTATTCGTGGGATCATAGGTGACAAATATGAATAAATTTGGTGTTTTATGGTTCTCGCATAAGAAATGTGGCGTGGACAAACTTGAGAGCATAGCGAAGCGGTTGAGCCCTGATTTATTCTCGGAAGACCCACGCGTGAATGGTTACGTAATTATAGCAACCTGTAACCGTGTGGAGGCATATATCAGTGCGGAGAATCCACGTGCGATTTTAGAGGAAGTCGTGGATAGTAACAAATTAAAAAAAGGCGGTATTTTTACCGGTGAAAATGCTCTGTGGCATCTTATGCGTGTCGCGTGTGGTCTGGAAGCGATGATAGTGGGCGAAGACCAGATTCTGGGGCAGATAAAGAAGTGCTATCTGGATAGCAAAAAAGAAGGAACTGTGGATGACTTTCTGGACCTGGCATTCGACAGAGCGATAAAAGTAGCGAAGAGAGCAAGAAATGAGACGAGAATAAACGAAGGGTCGGTTTCTATCGGGTCCGCAGCGGTTGATCTCGCAGAATATGTGACTTGGGGTCTGGAAGGAAAGACAATCCTTGTAATTGGTGCGGGAGAGATGGGCACTCTGGTAGCGCGGGCGATTTCAGAAAAGAACTTGCATGCTATGTTTATCGCTAATCGGACATACGAAAGAGCGAAGGTACTTGCAAGAGAGGTCGGTGGTAAGGCCGCGAAGCTGGATGAGACCGAGAAGTGGCTATCCTGTTGTGATGTTTGTATATGCACTACATCTGCGCCCCATTATGTCCTGGACTATGAGATGATGGAACGAGTGATGGCACATCGTAGAAACGAGAACACGCTGCTCATTATTGACATATCGAACCCAAAGGATGTTGAGGAGCGGGTTGGCGAGTTAGAAGGGATAGAATTGTACGACCTAGACTGTTTATATGTGATAAGTGAGGATAATCTGAAGAAGAGACTTTCCGAAGTCGGTAAAGTAGAAATAATAATAGATGAAGAGGTAGAACGGTTCAAGAAGATTTTGAATCGGCAGAGGATTGAATGGCTTATCGGATTGATTTATGAACATGGTTCACGTGTGAGGGCGAGTGAGGATAAGAGGGCGCTACGTTACATAGAAAAAGGAAGGGATCCAAAGGTAGTGCTGGAGGCGTTTTCGCATGCCGTTATATCTAAGACACTTTACCTGCCGGCAAAGGTGTTCCGGGATTTTGTCGCAATGAAAGATGATAATTCTGATGTCTGTGCTGGTGACGGGGACAATTGTGCTTTTATAGATTTTTTCATTGATGAGTTAGAGAAAGAGTTGCATCCTCGTC
>DAOUUS010000004.1 GCA_030668065.1 Candidatus Methanophagales archaeon | reverse complement strand
GCGAGAGAAGACGGTATCAAGACGGTTTTTTCGGGTCTCGGTGCCGAGGAGCTATTCGCAGGATACGCGCGACATAAACAGATGAAACAGGTGGATTTGAATAGAGAATGTCTATCGGGTCTGTTAGGCATGCACGAGAAAGACCTTTACCGAGATTATCTGGTGGCGAACAGGCACGGTATTTCGTTACGAGTGCCATTTTTGGATACCGCGGTTGTGGATTACGCATTGAAGCTACCGGCATCTTATAAATTAACCGGTGCTGTGGATAAGCGAATTTTACGCGAAATCGCAAAAGACTTGGGACTGGGAGAAGCATCAACCCGTAAGAAACGTGCTGCTCAGTATGGTTCAAATACCATCAAAGCGCTAGAAAAGCTTGCGAAGCAGAGTGGGCACCGGTACAAGAGAGATTACCTCCTGTCGCTTTACCCGGCACGGGATATAAAGCTGGGGTGCCTCTTCAGTTCAGGTAAGGATAGTGCTTACGCACTCTGGCTAATGCGAAAGGAGGGCTATCCCGTGGAATGTTTAATCACGCTAAAAAGCCGTAATCCGGTATCGTATATGTTCCATACGCCCGCGGTAGAGCTTGCGGCATTGCAAGCAGAAGCAATTGGCATGCCGATAGTTACAAAAGAGACCGCGGGCGAGAAAGAGAAAGAACTGGATGACTTACGTGCTGCTTTTCGCGATGCCAAGGAAGGATATGGCATAGAAGGTGTTATAACCGGTGCGTTATGGAGTACATATCAAAAAGAACGTATAGAACGTATCGCAACCGAAGAGCACCTGAAGGTGTTCTCGCCTTTGTGGCATATCCATCAGGAGACAGAGCTGCGGCTCGTGGTTTCTAATTTCGAGGTGATCTTCTCTGGTGTTAGTGCGTATGGGCTGGACAAGAGCTGGCTTGGTAGGCGGATAACGCAGGAGGATGTTGATCGGTTGGTAGAGTTGAACAAGAGGTTTGAATTTAATATTGCGGGAGAAGGTGGTGAATTCGAATCACTTGTGCTGGACGGCCCGATATTCAAGAAACGGGTGGTTATACAGGAAAGTGAGATAAAAGAAGAGGATGAGAATACTGCGAGATTGGTCGTGAAAAAGGCGAGATTGGCTGATAAATAGGCGGTTTGTGTGGTCTTGACGCTCGGTAGATCGCGTAATTCGTAAATCGTGGTAGCGTATTCAGGACGATATGTTGAGACTTAAAAAGCCGTCCGTTCAAAAAAACGGCTTTACCAAAGGAACATTCATGACCCATAGAGACACCCAAGGGCATGAAACTGAGTACAGATAGATAAGTATTATTTAGCCCTCGACCAACCATCAACAAAACACAACTTCATCGTCCTCCAATCAACCGAAACGAGATTCGATATAGTTACCACTCAAAACGACAAGGTATAATAGACTCGTACCTAAAATAAGGACTTAAAAACAGAAAAAATTATAAAGTGATTTGCTTTATGGCTTATTTAGGTAATTCAAATGAAAACACCACTTGTACCTGCAGAAAAGGATCTAAGATGGGAGTTAGTGCGAAACGTACTAGGGATATCCAAGCAACGGGAAGTGCGAAATATAGTGTCTAAATTCAGAATAAAACCGCTAGATAGGACTATTATGGTGCTAAAGATTGTAATCACCTCCATGTTTTTCGAGGTGGACATAACCTTCGTGATAAGCGAATTACCGGCTAAAGCATCGTTAAGAGAGTTCACAGGCGTGTACAATGTCCCAGATGCCAAGGCGGTCTACAGGCTTTTAAGCGGGTTTACAGTCGAACAGTTCATGGACATGGTGCTAAGAATTGTAAACACCGTTTGTGGAAAGCGAAAGAGCGGAAAAATCATGATAATCGGTGATACCACAAATTTAGCGGTGAATATCAATTGGTTTAAGAAGAAATCTACAAAGACCAATTTAAAAGATGAGGACTACAAATGGGCTTATTCCAAGTCTAAAGGTTATTATATCGGCATGAAGCTCGCTTTTGCTATGGAGGACTCTTCTTTAAAGCCGTTGGCTTTCCTCGTCTTCCCCGGTGGTCCCCGCGACCCAAAAATCTTTGATGAGATTGTGACTGAGCTAATGAGACGTAAAATACTAAGGAAATGCGATTATCTCGTGTTAGACAAGGGTTTTTACGCTTACAGACATTATATCGAAGGTTTAACCGAGTACGGCATCGTACCACTGATATTTCCACTGATTAATTTCAAGCTCGAGAAGGTGTCGGATCACATACAACTCCACTTTGATTTCTTTAACGACAATCTAAGTTGTGTAAAGGAGAAAATACGGCATTTAGAGTCTATTCTTGCAGAGTTTAAGTATTATATTCTCAATTGGAAGCAACTTAAGCCTAAAAGGTCTTTAATAGAAGCTGTTTTCAAAGTAATAAAAGGTACGTCCTCTTTAGGTAAGCTACATAGATTTACACTGGCATCGGTAACAAAGATTGCTTCTTTGGGTGTCGTTTTGGCAGCCATCTCTATTTCATTGGGATTTGGGGACAAAGAAAGTCTGCAAAAGCTTGCTGAGTAGTGATGTTTTGGAGGGAGCTATTTTTTAAGATTTTTACTTGTATACTCAGTAGAATATCCTCTTTTGCTCACATACGCCGATCTACTCTTTTAGCAGGAGTAAATATCGCTTTTTAAACTATCCTTTTAGTGGGCACTACTACTTCGCAGTATGCAAAGGATATAGAGTGCTTACAGTGGTGCACCAAGTAATATATTTGGGTGGGGGGGCTAATATTATACTTTCTATGAAATCAAATAGAATATTTCATCTTATATCTATTTCTTCTAGCTTTTCAAATGGCTCAGCAGCATATGCTATACGTCACATACCGGTTTTGATTCGTATTTATTATCTACCTCGTTCATAATTTGGGTTAATATCGCTTTACTGTATATAACTCAGAGTTAAGTTGAAAACAAAAAACAAAAAAATCATACTCCGCTTTTCTATTGCTATGACTTGTGCACGACCAACTACGCCGGCTGGTGAAATACATGATACTGCCTTGGTATGTTAACCTCGGGAATCTGCGCCTCGTAAGTCATCACCTTACTGAAGTCCCATCTGCCATTTGCCGTGGTCATCTCGTCGTATGTCAGTGTTGATGCAAGCGGATATTCAAACCGTAACCATGCCTCGTAATTCGCGCCTTCCATAGCACTCACCTTCATACCTGCGGATGCAGTACCCACACCATAGGGTCCGTCACGTGCACCTGCTCCACCTAAAACCGAATTAACATACTCGCCATATCCTGCTATTCCTGTAGCAGCGATTTCATGGTGCAACCTCGGTGATTCTGTTGTCGTTACGCTGGTTTTGGTAGTAGCCGAAACAATATCTACCATCTCCAGTTGACTCCCAGCAGACACTAACTCGTTCGTTGGTGGTATGAATACACCTTGTGCCCATGGACAAAGAGCCGCACAATCATCCCCTCTTCCATCGACATATTCAAACCGAAGTCCGGCACCAACAGAGTTAGGGTTCCCCAACGGTATCCGTTGCCATCCAGGGAAGATCATCCACCATCCTGATCCCCCATAACCTTCGGTAACGATCTGCATGCCCACATTCTCGGTATTGTCTAACCAGCTTATCGCGCTGGAGTCATCGCCTACGTATCCGATCCGCATATCCACGGCGAGATTCGGTGCATTTTGCCCGTCTGCCGTGAAACCCTTCGTGAATTGCGTGAACCCCTCCACGGCATCCATGTTCTCCTCGTACTGAATCTGCGCCAGATGTTCGAATAAGGAGAGATTATTGTCACTAAGGTCATGTGTGGTGTATATCCACTCAAAAGACTCATCTTCTGTTACCGTGCCATGGCACTCAATATCTACGGTGGTTTCAACCAGCGAGGTTTGATTCGGTGGTGGAACTGGCGGACTTGCAGAAACAATGCCCAGAGCAGCGATTGTCAATGTCACAGCGATAGTAGCTATCAGTTTTAACATGTGTTTTGTGCACATTCCCCTTGCGCTACCTATATTACTCATCACTTTAACCACAAGTCCAATAACAATATAGAGTATATAAAAACATGTAGGGTTTCTAGGTAAGTACAAATACCACAGGTAACAAACAAGCGAGTTAAGAATCGTTGATAGAGCGGTATGCGGTGGGGCGATGGCTGGAGAGCGTTTTTACAATTTAAAAAACGATATTAACATTTTGTTCCTCAAAACAAACGATTTACCGTAGCACTTTTCAAAAGGGCAGGATTTACGGTGATGGCGTGCTTATTATGTGTATGATACAGTTTTTCGCAATATTTCGCGCGGCGCGAAATTTTTCATGATAAGAAGGTAAAGGTATAGCTAATACTATATATAACCTTCTGTAATTGTCTTAAAAAATTGATATGTCTGCAATTTTTGTTGTAAATACTATAAAGAATATTTTCGATCTTTCTCCATGATGCTTCTTGGTGGGAGTTAGGATACGATATAACTACCTTAAAAACGCTTAGTTTTAGAAATAGACTGTATATTTTAAATATGCTAACATTTTATAAGTTTATTAGATGTGTTTTATAAAAAGGAGGGAAGAAAGCGAAAAGATGAAAATAATAAAGAATAGGAGAAGAGAAAGTGTACTATTTCTGTCGCTAATCACAGTACTGCTTTCAGTGATGACCATACCGGTGACAGCATACGATATCGATGGGAATTTGAAGCTTGATTGGGGAGTGGACCCAGAACATGGTGATTGGGTACCTGATACAGGAGCAATAACCTCCTATATATTAGAAGACTACCCTGGGCCAGGGCAGACTTATCCCCGTGACGAGGTTTGCGACATAGAAGCGCTATATATAGATAATGATGCAAACAACATTTATGTTGCTATTATAACATCAATGCCACCAGGAGGTTTTGCATATCCCGCTTATCCTCTAGGGTGGCATACTACGGAGCTAATTATACCCGGAGATTTGGCTATAGATGTGTGCGACCCTGCGGGGTCACCTTTTAACGCTGCTGGCTATGAATACGGTATAAAGCTGACATCGGTTATTGCACCTGTCAGTGCGGGGGGGGATAACCCTGTAAATGCCGTCCAGGGAGCCGTTTTCCATTACCCTAATTGGGGGGGAGCGATAAACCAACAATCTGTTAGGCATAATACACCAGCAGCGTGGTTTTCTAGCATACTTGAAGGTAGCGGTTCGCCCATCTACACACTCGGAACCGATGAGTTCAAATATAGTATAATAAGTGGCTATACAGATAAGGAAACATTTCCTGAGTGGCCCGTTTCTCCGTCTCCGCAACAGCGTTATAATTACGCAATCGAGATGAAGATACCCAAGAGCGTATTTGAGCTTGATGGTGGCAGTGGTATATGCGACAATAACATTAATGTGATGACAGCAGTGAGCTGTTTAAATGATGAAATCCATAAAGATCGCAACATACCACCTACCGAAATCCCAGAATTCAGCACCATTGCACTCCCTGCGTGCACGATCATAGCGCTATTCTATTTCTACAGACGAAAGCGTCAGAACAAGAACAACAATGACTAGAGGACTAAAAGGATATTTTTTTATTCCTTTTTTTTCTTTTTTCGTAAAACTCTGTAAAAATCTTGTGGTTCGCTATACAAATACAATTCGACTATACATTTCAACACCCACCAAGCGTTTCAATCTTCGCGTCTATCGCTTTACTCCACCGCCTATAATCGCGCACCTCCCACGCACCCGTTCTTTTCAGGTTTTCTATCTTGCATTACCACATCCATCGGAATATTCGGTAGTGTCCTAAATTTTATGACCCACCCATAAACATCAAAAATTCCCTCCACGTCCACGGATGGTTGGTGATCCCTTCAGCCATACACGGCGTCCTCTCAATGTTTCTGACCCCTGTGAGAGTTTCAATCGCAAGTGTCAAATGGGGTCTGATAAGATTGGTGTAGCACTGGTAGAGGTCAAAGTGGTCATCCAGCATATTCTTGCATTTCGAAAAACAGAGACTTTTCCGGACCAATCTCGAGATTCCGTGCCGCAGGGTAAGGTTATATCGTTCTACGTAAACCGTTTCAATATCTCCAGCCTCTAAATCACCAAATATTATTGTTCTCGTCTTCCCAACAACTCTGCCTCCTTTCCGTTCCTTAACAAGCTGTCCGTAGTTGATTGTGTCCGGATCGAAGTTCCCAAGTAGAGCTGTAGTGTACTGATCATTGCCATCGCTGACGAACGTAGTCTTATTATCAGTGTCAGGTACCTTACCACGGCTTTTTTACCATTGCCATCAGTGTATTCGCAGTTCCCTGCACTCTTTTGCCCGTACAATGGGCTAAATGGAGTTTTGTGTCAGATTTTATAGCTGTGTAGATCCAGCAGTCGCCATGTTTATCTGATCCAACATCTCCCTGTTCAATTTTCTTTTGTTTTTTTTACGAAGGACCACATCTCATCCACCTCTATCCGGGTCAATCCCACGTTTTTTATCAGTAAATCCGTCACTTCTCTTGCATGTCTGGCGAGATCCTCGATAACATCCGATACCGTGTCTCTGTGGATCTCCATTATGCGTTCAATCGCTCTGACGCCGTTCTTTTCGACGAGAAGCTTGCATATCATGATGATCTGTTCTTCTTTGAGGTGTCTGTTGTAGAATACCGTGCCTTTGGTTTCAGGAAATCTCACACCGCAGGTCTTGCATTTGAACATCTGGTTGCCTTTGACGTTAAATCCCTTCTTAATGATTTGTCCTGTGTTCTTCTTCCGGTAATCCGAACAGTCGGGATTCAAACATATACTGGTCATTTGGATTTGCTCCGGTCATAACAATAGATTGTGGTGTCCAGGGTATATAAAGGTCACGGTTTATAGGACACTACCGAATATTCAGTCGCACGAACACAGCCATAAGCTTCTCGTTATCAATAACCGCTCTGAGGTGTCAATGCGTATGGGCTGGACAAGAGCTGGCTTGGTAGGCGGATAACGCTGGCGGATGTTGATCGGTTGGTAGAGTTGAACAAGAGGTTCAAATTCAATATTGCGGGAGAAGGCGGTGAATTTGAATCACTTGTGCTGGACGGCCCGATCTTCAAGAAACGGGTAGTTGTACAGGAAAGCGAGATAAAAGAAGAGGATGAGAATACTGCGAGAATGGTCGTGAAAAAGGCGAAATTGGCTGATAAATAGGCGGTTTGAGTTGTCTTGACGCTCTGTAGATTACGTAATTCGTAAATCGTAGTAGCGTATTCAGGACGATATGTTGAGACTTTTAAATGTGTTCCAAACATTATTATATTTATGCACTAAGCTTCAAGTAAGTTTGTGCATACGCAAAAACATGGGCCGGTAGCTCAGAACGGCAGAGCAGTAGGCTCTTAACCTACCCGTCGGGGGTTCAAATCCCTCCCGGCTCGTTAAGTGAACGATGAAACAAGATGATTACGACGTGATTATCGTGGGTGCAGGACCTGCGGGTCTCTTCGCCGCGAGTGAATTGAAAGATAAAAACCTGAAAGTTCTGGTGATAGATAAGGGCAAGGACGTAGAGGACCGACATTGCAATATGGAAGAGTCGGGAACTTGTATTCAATGTAATGATTGTAACATAATGTGTGGTGTTGGCGGTGCGGGCACGTTCTCGGACGGCACATTAAATCTCAGACCGGATGTAGGTGGTGAACTCGCCGAGTTATGCGATACCCCCACGGCATGGCAACTCGTGCACGAGGTGGACCAGACGTTTCTTAAATACGGCATGTTAGATGAGCTATATAAAGGTACTGGTACCGATATAGAGGATTTGAAACGTCGTGCTGCTTCGGTTGGTGCACGGTTCATAGAGATAAATCAGCGGCATATAGGCTCAGATAAGACGAAAGAACTGATAAAAAAGTTTAAAGATGATTTAGTAGAGCATGGCATCGAGTTTTTGCTGAATACGCATGTTACCGACCTCATTATAGAAGAGAAGAAACGAAGTACAACTAAAAATGTGACACGAGTATGCAACGGCGTGATAACTGATAACGGCGCTGAAATACGTGGAACGCACATGATAATGGCGCCTGGTAGGGTCGGTGCGTCGTGGGTGGAGAAGACGCTAAAACGGCATAAGATAGCAGCGGAATACGCGGGTATAGACGTTGGTGTGAGAGTAGAGGTACCGGCGATCACTATGGACCCCGTGACAAGGATAAACCGCGACCCGAAATTTCATATAAGGACAAAGCGTTATGACGATTTCGCACGGACGTTCTGCACGAATGAGCGTGGTTTTGTGGTTAAAGAAGTATATGACGATTTTATAGGTGTAAATGGGCACTCGCTACGAAGTAAAAAATCAGAGAACACGAATTTCGCGTTCCTCGTGAAAGTAGGGCTGACAAAACCGGTTGAAAATACGTCCAGATACGGACGCTCAATTGCGAAGTTGGCGACCACGATAGGTGGCGGTAAGCCGATATTACAGCGAATTGGCGACCTCAGACGGGGTAGAAGGTCTTCATGGGATCGGATAAATCGGAACCTGGTGGAAAACACATTGAAAGACGTAACTCCCGGCGATATTTCTATGGCACTGCCACACAGAATTACGATGGACATCATAGAAGGCCTGGAGACACTGAATGAGATAATACCAGGTGTTGCGTCTGATTCTACGTTGCTCTATGCGCCTGAGATAAAGTTCTACGCCATGCGGATCACCGTGGATAAGAATATGGAATCATCAGTAAAGAATCTATTCGTGGCAGGTGACGGTGCAGGTTTATCACGTGACATCGTGGACGCGGCTGCTACGGGCATGCTCGCTGCGAGAGGCGTGATGAACAAGAGCGCATGAGTATTGGGCAGGGGATTAAAATCAGATTCAGGAAGATTATAGTCCCGGCGTTAATATCGGGGCTGATTGTGATAAGCTATTCTATTGCATCATATTATTATAATGCACACATGGCGTCCTCTCTTGGAGTACGATTTTATTCTAGTTATATCGAGTCTACGATTGCAATTCGTAGCATGACCGAAGTAGCGGTTTTTTTATTTGCCGGTGCGGTGGCGTATTTTTTGTGTTACAAACGAGAAGGAACTGTTATTGAAAGATTCGCTTCGGGGATAAGCATACCTTTATTCTTGGGCCTTATTTCCGTCTTTATTTTGGCGCTGTATCCCTCGCTTTTATATGGTACTATATTTGCTGAGAATCCGGGGTATCTCAGAAGATTAGTCGGGCAATCTATTGTCAATTGGATTATCGGTATGTTGGAGATATTTTGTGGTGGTGCGTTAATACACTTTATTATCTCAGTACAGGCTATTATAAGGAAAGAGGAGCTAATCAGATGAAACTAATCACATTGGGTTTCTTGCTTGTGTTCATAGGGGTTCTGGTCATCTTTGCGGGGATGTTTAGCACCGCTTACCAAACCTGGAAGACCGGAGAAACGGATAAGCCTGCGGTGCGAGGTGGAGGCATTATCATGATTGGTCCAATACCCATATTATTTGGCACGGACATCGGCGCTTTGAAGATCGTAATGATTTTAGCGATCGTGTTGATGTCAATAGCAGTTTTTATCTTTCTTCTCCAATCGAGAATGCTATAACGTCACGTTCAAAGCTTCATCCGCCCGATGTCCACGTATTTTATACTTTGATCGCCATCCCGCATTGTTGCTGAATCCTGCACCGTGTTTAAATTGCCTTTAAAAGCAAATATCATTCTCTTCTTCACGCCATGCGCCAGCCTCACCGCTCTTGCCATGCCCGACATCAAAAAAACATGATCCTTGGGTAGCACATGAACCAAATACAACGAATGTTTCTGTTTTGTTGCGTTATACACCCTGAAATGCGACCCGAACTTAAAACCCGTCTTCACTCTCAACCCTTTTGCTTTTAAATCCGTGTAAACAAGGTACTTATCAAAGAAATCAGTTTCTATTGTGCCGGCATGGTCTATGAACTGCACAAAACTCATTTTTGCGTGATTGCTACGAGAAGCCTCGAGCACCAACCGATTTTTCGTCATCAAATAGGCCGTTTCAACTAAGGATAGCAGTAACCTGTTCTCATTCGTTAATTTACCGTAAAAGTTGTTCTCAAAGAGCTTCACTGCGAATTCGGCATCCCACAGGACTACTCGATCACCCACTAAACTCGCTTTTGTCTTTCCCTCTGCACTCTCCTCCTCTAGCCCGGCATCAAATCGTGGCTCGTTTACTCCATAGTACGTGATGTCACTCTCTTCGTCCACAACGGCAATAATTAGCTCCTTGCGCATGTTACGAGCCGAACTAAGCAGCTCGACTAATTCTATCAGCGATATTAAATCTCTTTCTGCTAAGATATGGATGACATACTTTGCCGGCTTCTCGCCCGGCTTGGTACCACGCGGATAAAGCCAGAAATCCACTCCGCCTGTTTTTACCGCGTACCCACGCTCCTTCAAATCCGTGTACACGAGGTACCGCACCGTGAACATAGGCAAGGTATCCAGAGCACGCATTATGAACTCCCCGAAGCTTAGCTCAGATCCGCCATGCGTTATCGTTAATTTGCCTTTATCCAGCATAAACGCTGCTTCTTCTAGCGATAGCTCTCCTCTGTTCTTGCCGTATCCCATGACGTCTGTTTCTGACGCTGCTACTATGACCTTACTGTCTGAAAGTACTCCTTGCATCGCTTCAAAAAAGGCTTTAGGGTCCTGCTATCAGGTCTAAGTATCCTTTAGCTCCGGTATTGTATGTATATAACGTATATCAGTTCTTAGGTAAAGCTTTCTTTTTTTATCACACTTTGCAATCAGTGCCTCTTCAACACCTCTATCCCCGGCAGACCCTTCTCTAAAAGATATTGCAAGAATGCACCTCCCGCCAAGCTGACATGGGTATGCGCGGCTTTTTTAATGCCCAGCGTGCTCATTGCGGCCGATGTGTGCCCGCCACCGATAAGCGAGTAGGCTTCCGAAGTAGAAAGAGCACGCAGTAACTCTCCTGTTCCCTTACTGAACTCTTCGTTTTCATATAACCCCGCAGGTCCTTTCATTACCACGGTCTTCGCCTCTTTTATCTCTTCCGCATATCTTTTACTCGTCCTTTCCCCAATATCGTATATTTCCTGCTCGGGCTTTAGTACGTCAACCGGAATCTCCTCCCGTTTGCCGCATATCTCCACTGCAACATCTTCGGGACACATAATTTTGTCGCCACCAATCTTAAGGATTCTTTTTGCTCTCGCCAGGTTTTCCATAAACTGTTTATCTGCTTTTTCTTCTTCTCCTGGCTCAATTATGCCGCGTGCATACAGGAAGATAGTGCCAACATTGCCTGTTGTGAGTATACTAGCCACTTTTTTACGCCTCAGTGTGAACTCCATTATATCAAACACTTCTTCGGGTTTCACACCGCCAAGAACATAAATACACGGCCTTTTTATGTTGTGGACTGATCTTCTAAGAGATGCTAACTCTTTCTCCATTAATCTGCCTATCCCTGCATCCAACAGCATCGGGAAGCCAACCACTGATGCGTGCGACCTGTGCGCTACCGAGAAGGCGTCATTTATGTAAATATCCGCAAGTGGAGAAAGCGTTCGTACGAAAATTGACTGTGCATGCTCCTCAGGAGACTTTGTAAGGGTCTCTTCCGCGAGCATCCTCACATTCTCCAGCAACAAAACCTCTCCATCCTGCAGCTTCTTTATCGCATCTCTCGCAGCAGGCCCTATTATGTCGTCAATGTACTGTAAATCTACGAAATTCCTGAGCAATTGCGCATGCTGCTCCAGAGTCATGAAATCCGCACAGCCTGCACGACTCTGATGCGCGAGAATGACCACTTTCGCTTTTTTATCCGAAAGTTCACGTATCGTCTTTGCATTCTCCTCTATCCGCTCCTTCATCTGCACTTTACCGTTTATGACCACCGAATTTATATCTGCTCGGAAGAGAACGGTCTTACCTGCTACCTCTAAGTCATCCATAGTCAAGAAGTCACTTAATTTTTCGTCCATTTTCCCACCCACCATCTAACCTTTTTTTTCTACAAACCCTGCTTTTCTATCTTCTTTATCGCGTCTACCACCCTGCAAGAGTAGCCCCATTCGTTGTCGTACCACGCAAGCACTTTCACCAAGTTGCCTTTACCGCCCATAACATTTGTATACTCAGCATCAACAACCGCCGAATAGTCAGAACCAATGTAATCCGTAGATACTAGCGGCTCATAAGTGACGTTGAGAATACCGTTCAAAGACGATTTTGAGGCTTCTTCAAAAGCACTGTTCACTTCGTCTCGTGTCACGTCTCGCCCAAGCTCGGCCACGAGGTCCACGATTGAGACATTTGCCGTAGGAACTCGTAAGGATATGCCATCCATCTTACCGGCTAATGACGGCAACACGATACCTATCGAAGCAGCCGCACCTGTTGATGTTGGGACTATTGCCATAGCAGCCGCACGTGCCCGTCTCAGGTCTTTATGCCGTCCATCAAGAAGTTTCTGGTCGCCCGTATACGAATGAATCGTGGTCATGAACCCTTTATTCATGACGAACTTGTCGTTCAATACCTTTACCACCGGAGCTAAGCAATTGGTGGTGCAAGAAGCAAGCGAAATTATGTTATGTGTGGTAGGATCATACATCTCCTCATTCACACCAGGCACAATAGTTACGTCCGGGTCCTTTCCCGGTGCTGTTATTAATACTTTTTTGCAACCCGCGTCAATGTGCTTTGATGCTTCGTCCCTACTCCGAAACTTACCCGTTGATTCCACTACCAAATCCACACCCAAATCGCCCCATGGTAACTTTTCAGGATCGTCTTCCGCGAATATTCGCAGCTCTTTTCCGTTTACCACCAAGCTATCTTTTTCTGCTATTATATCCCCTTGCTGCATGCCATGCACCGAATCGTGTTTCAACAAGTGTGCCATCCAGGAAGCCTCCGCAGCATGACTGTTTATTGCTACAAAATCTATATCTGATTTGTCCTGTAACGCCGCTCGAAATACTAATCTGCCTATTCGCCCCCAACCATTTATTGCTACTTTCATGGTATAAAGCTATTTACCGTCTGATAATATAAATTATTGTGTTTTTCCGTACTTCTGAACACACAAATTCTAAAAGTTGGTTATCAAGAAAAATTCAAAAATGATAGCCACAGAGACAGCAGAGGACACAGAGAGAAAATAACTCGGTGCTCTCGGTGTACTCTGTGGCAGAAAAAGTATACCTTATATGCAAAAACAAATTTTATCGTAAATGTTTATTGTCGAATAGAACAGAAAAGGAATTGAGAGACGGTAGCGGTTATGAATCTAATAGAAGATAGAGAAAAGCCCGATAAAGAGCGAATATCCTGGAGTGAATACTGGGTAAACATTGTAAATGACGTGGCACTGCGTTCAACCTGCTTGAGAAGACAGATAGGTGCCATCGTGGTCAAGGATAACGTGATAATATCTACGGGTTATAACGGTGCACCGCGAGGATTCCCGCATTGTCTCGAGGTTGGGTGCCGGCGTGATAAATTGAATATCCCGTCCGGTGAGCGGCATGAGGAATGTGTTGGGGTCCATGCAGAACAAAATGCACTCTTACAATCGGGCAAAGCCGCAAACGGTGCTACATTATACGTAAACGCATTCCCGTGCAAGATATGTGCCAAGCTAATAATAAATGCAGGGGTAAAACGAGTGGTGATGACGGGGGACTATAGTGATAAGGAAGGCTTGGAATATCTAGGGCGCGCAGGTATAGAGTGCGTTCACGTATAAACGGTAGAACACGGACATTCTAATTTCAATACCTGTAACTCGAAATATTTATCATGCTCCGGGTGCCAGGAAAGTGCTCTTAGAAACAAAGTGCGTTTAAATATTACAAGAACCTATAAAATCTTGTTTACCATGACCGGCAACTCTTTTGGTATGATATTCAGGATGACAACCTGGGGTGAGTCTCATGGCGCCGCGATAGGCGTTGTCGTGGACGGCTGTCCCGCAGGGCTTGAACTATTAGTAGAGGACATACAGCACGAATTGAACCGTAGGAAACCGGGTGTAAGTGAAATAACGACAGAGCGTAAGGAAGCAGATGAGGTACAGATTTTGTCCGGCGTATTTGAAGGGCAAACGCTGGGCACACCTATTTCTATGCTCGTGTGGAACAAGGACGTTGATTCGCGGCCGTATGAAGAGCTAAAGCACGTTGCGAGACCAGGTCAGGCGGATTTTTCGTATCAGATGAAGTATGGGTTAAGGGACCATCGAGGTGGCGGAAGAGCTTCTGGACGAGAGACAGCAGCGCGAGTTGCTGCGGGTGCAATAGCAAAGAAAATCTTGACGGCATATGGCATACAAACTATCGGGCATGTAGTGGAAGTAGGAAGCATAAGAGCACGCGAAGTGGGATTCGAAGAACTAAAGAAGAATGTGGAACGAAAAGCAGTCCGATGTGCGGATTTGGACGCCGCGGTACGAATGGAGCAGTTGATAAAAGAAGTGAAAGCAGAAGGAGACAGTGTAGGTGGCATTGTAGAAATAATTGCAACAGGGGTTCCGGCGGGGTTGGGCGAGCCGGTCTTCGATAAACTGGATGCCGAACTTGCAAAGGCATTGATGAGTCTCGGTGCCGTGAAGGGCGTAGAAATAGGTGCTGGGTTTGAGGCTGCGAGGTTGAAAGGCAGCGAGATGAACGATGAATTCTTTATTGAAGACGGCAGGATAAAGACGAAAACGAACAACGCAGGCGGTATTTTAGGCGGTATATCTTCGGGCGAGCCGGTGATATGTAGAATAGCCGTGAAGCCTACTTCTTCTATTGCAAAGCCGCAGCGGAGTGTGGATATGGTGAAGAAGCAAGAGACAGAAATAAAGATAAAGGGCAGGCATGACCCCTGTATATGCTCGAGAATAGTGCCTGTCGCGGAAGCGATGGTCGCGTTAGTATTAGTGGATTGTTTGATGCGAGCTACTGTCTGTAGAAATCAACCCAAATACTTACCCACACCTTTATAATCAAATTCCTCTGCAGCGAGCACATTATTTATGAAGTTGAACAGTTTCGTTCTTGTAGCCACCGAAATATTCGGGTACCATACAGGAGACGCAACTACAAGCCCTCGAAACGCATAAAACGGTTGTATTACCTGCAGTAACTCGTAATCTCCCGTCTTTTCGAGATACACATCAAAAAATAGCTCATACAATCGCATAAAGTCTTTGTCAATCGCAGCACCATCTGCTTTGATAAGCCCGAAGAACAGATAATTTATGGTCATCGCGGAAACGTCGTCCGCAGCGTCACCCCATTCCCCTCGGCTGCGGTCAAGCACAGTAAAATCAGTCCCTTTGCGGAAGATAATATTCCAGGGATGGAAATCACCATGAACCGTACACAACCTCTTCGTTCTTGTCTCTTTCAGTTGCCATCGCCAGTCTATGCACTTCTTCTCTATTTCGTTCAGCTCTTCACCAGTTATGAATTCGTTCTGTACAGGATAACTGTCCGTCAGCCCGAATATGCACTCGCTATGCCCTACTAACTCCCGTATCCTGCGTACATAAAGTTGTGCATCGTCTTTCTTAACAGCGTGTATATCCGCCAAATAGGACGCCAGCGCAGATACCCGTTCTTCATCTACCGGTTTTAACTCACCACCGTCTCTTAACCTGTTCAAGTCATTGACGTACTCTTCGCCTTCCACTTTCTCGCATACAATGAAATATTCCTCGGCATCACTTGCGGAAGCCATCCCACCTTCTTTCGTGAAGTAGCCGACATCGAGCGACTTTACGTGTTTCGGCAGGGTATTAAACGCCTGATGCTGCCATAGCATTATCTGTGCACGGTCCGCCATATAGTCATGCCCGAATCCATCGCCCCGCATCGAGGAAACGACTACCTCTTTTTGATCGCCTTCTCGAGTCTCAAAAACCACAAGGTAAGGTTTACCATATCCAAATCCCTTTATCTCGTGCTCATTTGCCTGTTCTGATGCCAATCCTAACTCCGTTACGTTTAGTATTTTTAGAGGATCCCCAAACTTATTTGCCAAGTAATGTCGTATTTCCTTTTCCATAACGTTCTTCACCCATAAGTTATATAGTACTCGCCGTTGTTTAAACTAGATACAATGATAGGGATAGTCTCATATGGCGTGTATGTACCCTCGTACAGGATACGAGTAGAAGATATAGCAAAACAATGGGGCGAGGATGGTGCAAGTATGAAGGCGGGCCTGATGGTGGAAGAGAAATCCGTACCTGATCTGGATGAAGATGCCGCGACAATGGCGGTAGAAGCCGCACGAGCTGCTATCCTCCGTGCGAGTCTTGATCCGCAAGATCTCGGTGCCATCTACGTGGGCGCGGAAAGTCACCCTTATGCCGTAAAACCTACTGCTACCATCGTAGCAGCGGCGATAGACGCATCGACCAAAATAACAGCCGCGGACTTCGAGTTCGCATGTAAAGCGGGAACAGCAGCAATACAAGCGTGCATGGGTTTTGTCGCATTGAATAAACTAAAGTATGGACTTGCAATAGGTACCGATACATCGCAAGCAAGCCCTGGTGACGCATTAGAATACACAGCGGCGGCGGGTAGTGCTGCATTTGTCATCGGACAGGACAATGTAATCGCCGAGATAGAGGATTATGCGTCCTTTACAACTGATACACCCGATTTCTGGCGGAGAGACTTGCAGAAATATCCATCGCACAGTGGACGCTTCACGGGAGAACCCGCGTATTTCCGGCATACTATCTCATCTACTAAAGCTTTGTTGGAACAGACAGGACTCAAACCTTCGGACTTTGACTTCGCAGTTTTCCACCAGCCCAACGGCAAGTTCCCATTAAAAGCGGCAAAAAGTCTCGGGTTCACATCCGCGCAAGTAAAAACAGGCCTGATGGTGCCCTTCTTTGGGAATACGTATTCTGCAGCATCGCTTATAGGGCTCGCAGCCGTTCTTGATAAGGCATTACCATCGCAGCGAATTTTACTTACTTCTTTCGGATCTGGTGCAGGTTCTGATTCATTTGTTTTCCGTGTTACAGACAGTATCGAGGAAGTGAGAGAGAAAGGGCGGAAGGTAGAGCACTTCCTTATATCAAAGAAGTATCTGGATTACGCAGCGTATGCAAAGCATCAAGGAAAAATAAGGATGTGAAATGAGAGAAGTAGCGATAATAGGTGTGGGGACAACAAAATTTGGCGAACTCTGGGATAGGTCTTTTAGAGACATAGCGGTAGAAGCCGGCTTAAAAGCGATAGAAGATGCCGGGATAAGCGGGGATGATATAGATGCACTTTATGGGGGTAACATGTCAGCCGGCAGATTTGTGGAACAGGAGCATATTGGTGCGTTAATATCAGATTATGCCGGCTTATCGGGATTACATATTGCCGCGACACGAGTAGAAGCAGGTTGTGCATCAGGCGCGCTCGCATTGCATTCGGCGGTTCTTTCTGTGGCTTCCGGCTGGTACGACCTCGTGATAGCAGCGGGTGTGGAGAAGATGACCGATGTAGACGATGATATAGCCAGTGATTTGCTCGTTTCCGGTGTGGATCGTGAATGGGAAGCGATTTGCGGTGCAACGCTTCCGTCCTTGTTTGCTCTGATGGCAAAGGCACACATGCAAAAATATCACACCACGAGCGAGCAAATGGCAAAGGTGGCAGTAAAGAACCATGTCAATGCCACTCACAATCCCCTTGCACAATACAGGCGGGCGATTTCAGCAGAGGCAGTACTTGGCTCGCCTATGGTCGCCGACCCGCTTCATATGCTGGATTGTTCAGGCATAGCAGATGGCGCTTCTGCGGCTGTAGTCTGCACCGCGGAGACAGCGAAGAAATATACAGAATCGCCGATTTACGTTAAAGCGTCTGCACAAGCGAGTGATACCATCTCGCTTCATGATCGAAGGGACCTGACCACGATGGATGCAACGGTGTTTGCGGCTAAGAAGGCATATCAAATGGCGGCCCTTGAGCCTACGCAAATAGATGTTGCCGAGGTGCACGATTCATACACGATTGCGGAACTAATAGCCATAGAAGATTTAGGCTTTTTTGAAAAGGGTGCTGGTGGCACGGCTACTGAGGAAGGCCAGACGGAACTAGGTGGTAAAATACCAATAAACCCCTCGGGCGGGCTAAAAGCATGTGGGCATCCGCTCGGTGCAACAGGCATAAGGCAGGTAGCAGAAATAGTGCAACAGCTTAGGGGAGAAGCCGGAAAAAGACAGGTACCAAACGCCGAAGTTGGTCTGACACATAACATAGGTGGAACTGGTGGCACGGCTATCGTACATATATTTACCCGTTAATAGAGCTATGAGTGCATCAATTATGGATAGATATGACACACTATTAGCTGGATTATTAAAACAGGGATTCTTTATTCAAGCGTGACAAACTCACTGTTTTTATGTGAGCAACATATTTTTTACAGCGAGGTATTTTTTTTAGAGACAGAGATGGAAAACCTATTCGACGACCTGATAAGTGCGGGGGGAATATTTGTAAATAAGGAAGTACTCCGCTCCACGTATATACCAGAAAAACTGCCGCATCGCGAGATGCAGATAAAGAGTTTAGCGGACATATTATCTGCGGCGTTAAAGGGCGAAACCCCTTCTAATATAGTAATCTATGGCAAGTCGGGAACGGGTAAGACCGCTACGGTGAGATATGTAAGTAACGAATTAGAACGGATGGGGCGGAAGATGGACAGTAAATGCTTTATGATCTATATCAACAGCGAGGTGTTTGATACGCAATATCGTGTTTTTGCATATCTTGCACGGGTATTCAATCAGAATGTTCCGATGATCGGCTGGCCAACCGATATGGTATATTCAGAATTTAAGGCGGGGATAGATACCGATGATAGATGTGTAATCGTGGTATTAGACGAAGTAGATCGGTTAGCAGTCAAAGGCGACAGCGCGTTGTATAATCTCTCAAGGATAAACAGCGAGCTAAATAATGCTAGAGTAAGCATAATCGGTATTTCAAATGACCTGACCTTTACGACGTTATTGGACCAGAGGGTAAAGTCGTCCTTGGGCGAAGAAGAGATAATATTCCCACCTTACAATGCCGACCAGTTGCAGGATATTTTGACGGAAAGGGCGAGGATGGCATTCCATTTTTCCCGGCTTGCTGATGGTGTGATACCGCTATGCGCGGCTTTCGCGGCACAGGAGCATGGAGATGCGCGACGTGCTCTCGACCTGCTGAGAGTATCAGGCGAAATAGCAGATCGCACGAAATCCAAGATGGTGACAGAGGATCACGTGAGACAAGCAAGTGACCGGTTAGAAGCTAACAGCATTGTGGAAGTAATAAAGACGCTACCGGTACAATCAAAAATCGTGTTGAGTAGTGTGCTTCTACTACGCAAGGAAAGAAACAAGAAGCGATTCTCCAGTGGCGAAGTCTATAACATGTATCGGCGATCATGTAACCATTTGGGCATGGAACCGTTAACACAACGCCGCGTTAGCGATTTAGTCGCAGAATTAGACATCTTAGGGTTGGTAAACGCCGTGCTAGTAAGCAAAGGGAGATACGGGCGTACAAAAGAGATAGCGCTAAGTGTGCCTGAGGGTTATGTGCAACCAGTCTTGTTTGAAGATTATAAGCTTAAAGCATTAGTTAGTGATATAAAAGTGAAAGCGCAGATGACACTGTAAGGGAATGAAAGATGACTAAGGAAGAAAAAAAAGCGTATATTAAGTTTGAAGTGCCAGAGGAATTGCAAAGCAAGTCGTTAGAGGCGTTGGATTTGGCGCGAACTACGGGCAGCATAAAGAAGGGGACAAACGAGGCAACAAAGATTATAGAAAGAGGGATGGCAAAGCTGGTGCTTGTCGGGGAGGATGTTACTCCAGAGGAGATAGTGATGCACATAGCACCCTTGTGTGAAGAGAAAAGCATACCATACCTGTATGTTAAGAACCAGAAAGATTTAGGTGCTGCTTGTGGCATAAAGAAAGGTTGCGGTACCGCGGCCATCGTCAATCCAGGGAAGGCAGAAGAGGCGGTTGATGCGATTATCGGTGAATTGGAAAAGATAAAGGCGTAATAACGGAGTGAGAATGTAATGATCGATGATAGAGGGACACCCTCGGAGGTAATAGAAATAGTAGGTAGGACAGGGATGCATGGCGAATCAACACAGATAAAGTGCAGAGTACTGGATGGCACGAATAAAGGGCGAATCGTAACCCGGAATTGCCGAGGTGCGGTAAAGACAGGCGATGTTATTGTGCTGTTAGAGACCGATAGGGAAGTACGGAAATTATTGAGGAGATAATTCCTTTTAGAGATAGGCGGGAGAAAAGATGGAGAAGAGATGCTCTTTTTGTGATTTACCAATAGAGCCAGGAACTGGTATGATGTTCGTGAAGCGTGACGGAACTGTTTTGTATTTCTGCAGTTCCAAGTGTGAAAGGAACATGGTGAAACTGAGGCGGAAAAGAAGAAAGGTAAGGTGGGCTGCGAAAGCAAAAGTTGATAGCCCTAGATTTTAACTTTCTCCCCACCCCCTCACCCATTATTTGTTTTGTTTTTAAGAGTTTTTCAGCGTTTCGATGTACAATCAAATCGCAAATCCGAGGGACAGAGACCGTTCAGCCTCTTGTGCTTAATCCTCGCATTTTTGTTACATCATATTCGTCATAGATGCTACCTACTATTACCTCCAGGAGGTCCTCTAAACTAACTAACCCCGTTGTTTTGCGCTCTTCGTCCATGACAATAGCGATATGAAACCTGCCACGCTGGAACTCCTCAAGGAGGTCATCTACTCGTTTCGTCACGGGCACAAAATAAGGTGTCTTCATGATTTCTTTTAGTGAATCCACGCCTTCAT
>DAOUUS010000120.1 GCA_030668065.1 Candidatus Methanophagales archaeon | reverse complement strand
TTCCGTCTCCTTTTTCCGTTTTCTTTGGGCTTGTAACCCGGTGGAGAAGTGATCAAGATTCTTCTTCTGCCCACACCCGTGACATCCTTTCGCATCGGTACGCCCGCTTTATCCGAGCCACCGGTTATTTCCAACGCATAGCCACTCAATCCAATAACATCACCGTCCACAACGTCCCCTACCCGTTTACCCACGAATAACGTGCTCACTTCCGTATCCTTGCCTTCTACTTTATACGCTTTTCCTACTTTTGTATCACTTATCACTACTTGCATCTTATTTCTCCATCATCCTATTATGTTGTATATTCTGTGTTATATTTCTCTATACGTTAATTGCTCAATGTCTCGTGGACTATATAAATAATAATTTAGATACTTGAACTTGTTTGTTATCTGGTGCGTATGACACATATTCTTTAGGGTGCAAAGATTTTATGCGTTCTTCCTTTTCCGCTTTATCGCAATCACCGTCTCCACCAGCTCATCCTCGTCCGCTGACAACAACCCGCTAAGCTGCTCCTTCTCTTCTTCGTGGACGTTCACATACAAAACGTCACTCTCATTTATTTGCCGCCCTATAGTCGGCTTCCGCATAGAAATAGCCACCTGCATCCCTTCCGCGGCTGTATCCATATTCTCGCCTTTATCTTGAATCTCGTGTATAATACCGATATTCGCACCGTCTGCTTTTATCAAACTCACACCCGTTTTTATTTTGCCACACCTCACCTCAACGCCAAAGATAGCGGGCTTACTCTGCCGGAATACGCAACCCGGCATTATCCTTATCATACCCGGCATGGTCAACCGTTCACTCTTCTCACGTCTCTCACGCACCTTTTCCTCGTCCAGCCAATGCTTATAATCTTCGATTACACGATAAATCACATCGCTCACAAAGATAGGAATTTTGCTTTGCAAAGCCATTTCTTTGGCCGCGGGGAGAACATCAACGTTAAAGCCCAAAATAACGGCTAAATACGGGTCTTTAATCGTGGTAGCGTCCATCACATCTCGTTTTGAGATATTACCAACTTCCGCTTTCTTTATCTCCGTTATGCCTTCACCCTCCAATTCCAGCGCAAGAGCTTCCAGCGAACCCATAGTATCTGCCTTTATTGTTATGCCCTCCGGACATGTATCCAGTTTCATATCCGCTATCTCGCTCTTCAACTCGGCGATCACGCACTCAAGGTCACCTTTGCGCTCAACCACTCTCACGCGAGAACCAGAAAGCGCGGTCTCTATATTTTGTGCTACTATTTTCACACCTGTGGAAGCCGTCACAGTTTTTACACGCGCAAATCTCTGCTCTACTCTTATCTCTTGCAAAGCTCGCGGTTTTAACAGCGCTTTTACCTTTGTAACTATCGGCTCTGCATCCATGCAGCCGACCACGATTGTATCGCCCTGGCTGACCTTACCATCATATAAAATCACATCTATCGTGGTCCCCAGCCCTCGCTCCTCTTTCTTTTCTAATATCGTACCCACTCCAGCCGTGTCTACATGAAGCAGTAGTGTGTTCTCAAAGTACTTCTGTGATAGCCCTATCAGAACAAGGAGTAAATCCGCTATGCCTTCTCCTGTCTGCGCACATATGGGTACGATACCCACAGTCTTTGCGAAGTCATCTATCCGGTCGTACCGATCAGTCGAGTAACCTTTATCGTACAGGTCGCCCACCAGCTCATATATCTTCGTATCCAGCTCATTACGTGCAAACTCGGGCTGGTCCTTGTAATTAATGATAAACGGTTTTTTGCTTGACTGCCACCCCTTTATCCTGTCTATCTTATTCAGTGCAATGACAAAAGGTGTTTTTAATAATCGCAGGATGCTTAACGATTCGTAGGTCTGGGGTTGAAAGCCTTCCATCACATCCACCACCAGAACGGCGATGTCCGCCAATGCGCTGCCCCTTTTTCTTAAAGAGGCAAAGGCAGAATGCCCGGGTGTATCAATGAATAGCAATCCCGGTACTTTTATCTCGGTCCAATCCGTTCTTAACGGCGCGCAAATCTTCTTTATCGCATCTATTGGTATCTCCGTTGCACCTATATGCTGCGTAACCCGTCCTGCTTCCTTTGCTGCTACTGCGGAACCACGGATATTATCAAGTAAGGTAGTCTTGCCATGATCTATATGTCCCAGTACTGAGAGTATCGGTGTTCGTATCTGTCCTTCCATGTCTTTCCCCTCGCATCTTTCTATGAGTACTTAAATTAGTTCTGCTCTATTTATCTTTGTCCCTTTTCCACCAGTGTGAATTTTTAGTATGCTCTTTTCCTGCTTCTTGACTTCTCTCTTCGCTGTCAAATTCTTTGAGTAGTTCCTCTTGCTTTTTACTCAGCTTCTTTGGCGTTACTATATTTACCTTCACCTGCAGGCTGCCCCTGCCGTGACCCCTCACGCTCTGCATGCCCTTATTTTTCAAGCGAAAAGTCGTGCTGGACGGTGTTCCCGCGGGCATCTTCAGCTTCGCCTTGCCCCCTTCGATGGTCATTACCTCTAGTTCATCACCTAAAGCAGCCTGTGCAAAGCGAACAGGGACTTCGCAAACCAGGTCATTTCCTACCCGCGTAAAGAATTCGTGTGGTCTTACACGTATTATCACATATAAATCACCGGGCGGTCCCCCTTGGCTCCCCGCTTCGCCCTCGCCTGTAATCCGCAATCTGTTTCCGGTGTCCACACCTGCCGGTATCCGCACGGATAGTTTCTTGTCCACCCTTTTTTTACCATTGCCATTGCAAGTCTCGCAAGGCTTATCTATCACGTCCCCTCGACCCCCGCATTTAGGACATCTAGAGATGGAGACGAATTGAGCAAATCCCTGACTTTGTACTCGTTTTACCTGGCCCGTACCACCGCACGCTGAGCAAGTTCGTAAACTACCACCCAATGCACCCGTACCTTTGCAATCGGGACAGCTTTCCGCTTTAGAAATGCGTATCTCTTTCTCTACGCCACTTGCTGCATCTGCAAGGTCTATCTCAAGGTCATACCGGAGGTCGCTTCCTCTCTCAGGGCCATATCTGCCGCCTGCCCGCGCAGATCTTCCTCCGCCAAAGACCTCATTGAAGATACTACTGCCCATACCACCGCCTCTACCGCCAAAGATGTCCCGGAACAAGTCACCGAATATGTCCTCCACATCGCCGTACCTCGTGAACTGAGACCAGTCAAATCCACCGGGACCAAAATCAACTCCTGCATGCCCAAACCTATCGTAATTCGCTCTCTTCTGAGGGTCGGATAAAGCTTCATAAGCTTCTGAAACCTGTTTGAAGTTCTCTTCCGCTTCCTTTGGATCGCCTTTATTCAAATCAGGATGATATTTTTTAGCCAATCTACGATAAGCACGCTTTATATCCTGCGGCGAGGCTTCCTTGTCCACGCCTAAAATCTTATAGTAATCTTTTTTTGTTGTCAATTCCGCTATATCCTCCGTTATTTAAGATTTGTTTAACGTTTGTGTGATAAAAATTTTATACGCTACACCAGTATTCACTTGTTCACTTGTTTTCTCCATAGGAAATAGATGGCTTTTCTTGCTATTCCGCATAACCCTTTATATATAACCTCGTACTACAGTTCATACATTCAGTGAACAAGTGAACAAGAAAAGGAGAAGATAACGGGTGAAGGTGCAGGTGGAAATAGTGGATGACGAAGGCGTAAGGACATCATTTGAGCGTGAAGGTGAGCCGTTTAGTGCCGCTTTTAGGCCTAGCACGATAAAAAGTGTAGTAAAGTTTCTGGAAGATCAGATACCTTTGCCTGCGGCTATCGGACCTTTTGACATAGAAAGCGAAGACCTAACGATAAAGGAGCGATTGTCTTATTTTTTGCGCTACGACGAACGGACGCCAAAAGAATGGTTCACCTCTTCAATGTTGAGGCAATTATATGAAGAAGCGTATGGCATTAATGTAAAACTCTCCACGTTGTCCACATACCTTGCCAGCATGCACTCTGACGGTATTTTGATGAGAAAAGGGAGTAGAGCCGGACGACAGTACAAGGTGGTTTTCGTTACTACTGATACCGTTAATAGTGTGAATATACCCGACACCGAGGGAAATATCTTTGAGAATTACGACAGGGATGGCAACGACATGGAGTTTGAAAATCCGTGCCAACTTCGTGAAATTGTCCAGGAATAAGTTGGCTCGTGAAATTTAGTCTCTGTTTAGCAAACCATAAGGGTCTGCCTAAGTTCTGATAGTTTCTCATTATATTTTATATATATTACTGAACACCATAGTTATTTCCATGAAGAGCATAGACTTCGCACCGGTATCCGAAAGCCAAATTACGAGAGCGATAGTCTCGGAATTCGCAAAAGAATTTGATAAATATGCCGCGACAGAAGTTATCATCGTGGGTGGAGGGCCCTCGGGGTTAATGGCTGCGAAAGAACTGGCGTCCGAAGGTGTAAAGGTATTGATAATCGAACGTAACAACTATTTGGGTGGCGGGTTCTGGCTTGGCGGGTTCCTGATGAACAAGCTCACGATCCGATCACCAGCAGAAAGTGTGCTTGACGAACTCGAAGTGCCGTATAAAGAGTATAGCAAAGGGTTATACGTTGCTGATGCTACACATGCCTGCTCGAAACTGATTGCCGCGACATGTGACAGCGGTGCGAAGATATTGAATATGACGGCACTGGATGATGTAGTTCTTCATAACGACAAGGTAAACGGAGTGGTGATAAATTGGGCTGCGGTTTCTGCGTTGCCACGTGAAATAGCATGTGTTGATCCTGTTTCGCTTGAATCGGAACTTGTAATAGACGCGACCGGGCATGACGCAGTAGTAGTAAAGAAGTTAGAGACCAGGGGGCTGCTAAAGACAAAAGGTCAGGGTGCAATGTGGGTCGAGCGGTCCGAGAATCTCGTGGTCCAGCATACGTCTGAACTTTATCCGGGTCTGATAATTACAGGAATGGCGGTTTCCGCAGCATACGGGCTTCCGAGAATGGGTCCTACATTTGGCGCTATGTTGATGTCCGGTAAGAAGGCAGCGGAAGTTGCTTTTGATAAACTCAGGCTATGATATTCCACCAGGGAGATAAAGTTGAAATCTGGAATAGAACGGATTGAGGCTATGAAGTTGGACAATTGCGGAGACAACGTTAGAGGCTTATGATTGAGGCAAAAGGGTTTAAGCATGGTTTATCAAGACGGTACCGAAGCACTCCATGAGGTCTGCTTTGAGATACCAGAAGGCAAAAGCTGCTCCATTATCGGACCGTCCGGATGTGGGAAGACCTCGCTTCTTTTTATCTTCTCCGGTATCCTGAAACCCACGAGTGGCAAGGTGTTAATCGCGGGCAAGGAAGAAGTCGCGCCTTCGCGAGAAGTGACATTGATACTACAGGACTACGGCTTGTTACCGTGGAAACCCAAAACAGCTTTCCGGTGGTATGCAACAGCGAGTGGGCTTTGCCCGGGCGTTA
>DAOUUS010000123.1 GCA_030668065.1 Candidatus Methanophagales archaeon | reverse complement strand
CCAAATGTTCCTGCCTTTTTAACCGTGAAGTCTCCGCCATACTTGCCGCCGTGTCCATACACACCCGTGCCACCGCCATTGTTGTAGAAGTATCCGCCATAGCCATCAGGCGACTTCGACGAACCGACTACACCATAGGTAAGGCCCGAGTCCGAAGTCACAGAGCCGAAAAGGCCTTTGCCGCCAATATGTGATGACTCAGCACGTAGCGCAACAAGCGCAGAACCGATAATATTCGCTCCCGGTCGCAAGCTCAGCGCATAAGGCACCGCTATCAGTTCCTGTCTCGGCGTCATCTCGGTCACACTCCCGATTGCTATCCCAAGCCATAAATCTTTGCCGTCAAAAAAATCATGATTAAAGCCTATAGCTGTATTGAACAGCCCATCAGTAACTTCTACCGAGTGCATATCCGTATCCAGGATATTACCACCGGAAGCGACTTTGTACAGCCGGAAAGTCATGTTGTACGTCCCACTTAACGGCTCGCCGGCGCTGGTTGTCAGCCGACCCTGGTAATTGATGCTTGAGGGCACATCCGAAGTTATGGCTATCTCATCCACACTGCATTCTACGTTTTTGTCTTCACTAACGCCTGGTGCGGCACCCGAAACGACTATAGCAATAACCGCAACTGCTGCTAATAGCCCTATCCATACAAACCTTTTATTCCTGCTTTTATCCATTTTATTCCTCCTTTTTTGCTTTTTCGCTTCTCTCTTCCACCTTCTTTGTTCGTGACAGGTATTGAGAGAAACGAGTTTATGTCTTTTTTCTGTACTTTTAAATTTTACTGTTTTTCAGTCCTTTTCATAAGCACCCGATCACCCAAAAATTGGGATACGAGGGCAATGTGATAGCTGTAAAATGCGTAAACAAACATATACGTTAAGCGCCTAAGTAACTAATGTGACGTGATAGTTACGATGACGGATGTGAGATTTACAAGATGAAAGCCCTACTAAGCGTATATAACAAAGACAGAATAGTAGAATTCGCGAAAGTGCTGAACGAGCTTGGGATTGAGATAATAGCAACCGAAGGCACAGCGCAGGAACTTTTGACGTCTGGAATCCGAGTAATGAAAGTGTCCGAGTTCACGGGTTTACAGGAGATGCTGAACGGTCGGATAAAGACACTGCATCCGCGGATTCATGCGGAAATTACGACCGGCGAGATAGGCATTGTTGCTGTGAACCTCATACCGTTCGACACCACGAGAGCGGACCCTCTTACCAGTATGGACCTCGGCGGTGTTGCAATGCTCCGTTCCGGGATAAAGAATTTTGAACATGCGGCTGTTATTGTAAATCCATCGAGCTACAATGCGATACTTGAAGAGTTAAGAAAAGACGGTGAATTGTCTCACGGCACAAAATTGGATTTGGCGCGTGATGCTTCACAATATCTAGTGGCATACGACTCAAAGATAGATATGGTTTTAAAGAGGATGAAATAGAATAGAATATCGTAGGTGATTGAACATGTCGGATAAGCGAGGGGAAATATTGGCGAAATGTATAGAAATACTTAAGAGCCATGATTATACGGTAGATACATCCAATGACGGAACGGAAAACGTGCGGCTTTATCGGGAACACAACGAAGAGAAATTCGCTCTGGCTGAAGTTGATATAGTGGGGCTAAAAAAGGGCGTTGTACAATTAATTGTAGCGATAGAAGAAAGCAACACTCCGAAAGCGATACTGGGCGATGTCGCAGTTGTGGATATGGCGAATGCGTGTTTAGTCCGGGAAGCTGGGTCAGATAGGAAACTGCACCCGTTGAACAAGGTGGTTCTCTTTATTGTCACTCCTGCGAGCAACGAGAGCGTAAAAGAACGTGCGTTGATGGTGCTGCTGAGAGATAGTTACAATTTTATGGAAGGGAACCTGCGTGACTTTATTGTGACCACCGAAGACGAATTTGAGAATGAACTGGCAGATCTGGAGTTGTATGTGGTGTGAAATGCAACGCTGAAGCCCACGAAGTCGTGGAATAGGTAAACCCGTTTTTGTGGGGGGTGTGCCGGTAAATCCGGTTTTTGCCGTACAGAAAGGAAGAAAGGAGAGGGCGCAAAATTACATGGTATCGTAATCACACTAAAAAAGTGCAATGGTTAACATAACAGGAAAAGTGCTTCGGATTCTACCTGTTAGAGAGACGAAAAGCGTAGCGGGTACCAAAAAAGTCGTTGACCTGATAATCGCAGATACTTACGAGTACAGGAAGGTGTCACTGTGGGACGAAAAAGCAGAACTCGTGCGTCGTGGCGATATAAACGTGGGTGACGTACTGAGGTTAGAAAACGCATCTGTCCCAGCAGAAGGTAAGAACGGACGCGATAAGAGAGTAAATGCGGGTAGATACACGCAGATAACTAAAATATCTATGAGTATCGCCGCGTTACGTCAGGCACCTGCATTGAATCTTACCGTACTGGCAGTCGCGAGACCAGAGAAAGGGCAGGTCTGCATAGCGGGAATAGACGAAAGCGGTGAATGGATACGGCCACAGGGCATTCAAGAAAACGACATTTTCGGCTCGCGAGAAGAATATTTCAGGAACCTCGGTATCACAAAAGTATATGTTGACGAGTGGCGTGGCAGACGTCCACGGCGGGAGGATCGGTTCTTTGTTTTCGGTAACGGTGTGGAACGGATACTGACCGCAGACGAGCAGCGTGAATTCTTGGAACGTAACGTTGATGCTGCGGTGGATGCGGTATTCAAAACCGGCAGAAGCTTAGGGCTGATAAAGCCGCGCATATTGCATGTGTATGAAGAGAATACGAAAAAGAAAGATAAGAGCCATGAGATGTACATCAGGTTGAATTTCCGGGACGCTTCCGGCAGGATATACCGGCGATGGTCTTGCAGATGCGATAGCTTCTACAAGACCTGGAACGATTTGAAGAGGCGGCATCGCTGGACTTATGGTTGGCGAATGCTACGGTATTTGAGGAAGAACGATACGTACCTTGCGATTGGGCTCACATATAGCGATTACGGTGCGGCGGACCGATTGGAATACGGTGCGTATCCTCTGATTGTGGGCGTGCATGTGGTGCGGTGATGAAGCTTTTTGCTTGAATTTAGTATGTCCATTACAGAATACCCATGAATTTATGCACCTGCGGAATTACCATAACATCCTGTAAAAACCGTCCCGCCACTTCCGAAAGCGTAAAGAGCTCTGTTATGCTTGGCGCTACTTCTGGTAGATTACGCGGTGCACTAACAGGCTGTAACACAAACTTCAGGTCAAAACCCGAGAGGTCGCGGCATACTGCTTCTATCTCGTCCGCAGACGTGTCCTTTAGCACTACCACCTTCACTATCGTATCTATGCCACGGTCCACGGAACTCTTTACACAGCCGAGTTCGTTCTCATACAGTCGTTCGTAGTTGCTATCGTCCACCGCACGGTGGTGCCGCAGTTTTATGTCAATAGATGCAAACTCGAAGTATTCCGCTAAGGACGCAAAAGCGCTTGCCGAACACCCGCTTGTTTCTATAAAATTTTTCATGTGCCTGCTTTTCGCTTCCTGTGCTATCTCCTTCACGAACGCCGTGGAAATGAGCGGTTCACCACCCGTGTAGCAAATGCTGTGTACGTCAGGCGTTTTTAGCGTTTCCATCAGTTCAATCACAAGCTGCGATGTCATCGGGTTTTCAATAACCCGCTGCTCAGAGAGAAAAGCGTCATCAAAAGACACATTTGCTGTAGTTCTTACTCCAAAATCGGTTTCACCCAAAACGGTGCAAAACTCTGGTCTGGAGTCACGTGCATAAGAAGTATCGCAATAAAAGCAAGATAGCGGACAGCCTGCAAACCTGATAAATATTTGCCTTCTGCCTGTATAAGCCCCTTCACCCTGGAACGAGCTGAACATTTCGGTGATATACCCGCTCTTCATTTGTCTCTTTTACGATTTTGTATGTTATATTTAGACTTGATTTTGTACTGTAAGTATATATCAGTTTATGCTATTGTACAATCAGATAATTATGTAGCCAAAAACGGAAAAGTTTAAATTATAACGGGACTAAAAGAGACCCATGTGTAGCAAAGAACTGAATACGGCACGCGCACTACTTGACGATCCTCGTATCCATAATCTTCATGCCTGTGTCCAGTGTGGCGCATGCACTGCTATATGCACCGCTGCTTCTTTAGATAAAAGATACAACCCCCGGAAACTGATGGAATGTCTTGTCACAGGTGAAGATATAACGGATTTTCCATTAGAAAAGTGCTTTTATTGCTATACCTGTAAATACGCATGCCGAAAAGGGAATTGTGTGGCGGACCTCGTAAAGGTGTTAAGGGAGAATGCGGGCTTCGACATACAAAGTGAAGATGCGTGCCTGACCGAGATACACTGCAATTCGCTTTACGAGTGTGGTTTATGTGTGACCGTTGATACACACACACCAGATACGTTTCCGGAATGGTGCCCCACGTGGGAGAAGATATACGGGAATATGAAAAAGTTCCGGTCGGAACTTGGACTTGAAGGGCTTTATCGTGAAATACCACAAAATTCGATTGATGAAATAAAAGAAATTGTAGATGGAACAGTGAATAAGAGGTACAATGAAGGAAGAGAGATCGAAGAACGAAAGAAGACGATTCCTGCGGATAAAATCTATTTGTTTCACAGTTGTATCGCAGATGCGCATTATCCGGGTATCACAGAGAGTATAAAATACGTATTTGATCGGCTTGATATTGATTATATAGATGATCCACGGCATTCCACATGCACGGGTTTTGCGTATTATGGCGGTAAAATACCGTTTTCTACACTGCTCGTAGTGAATGCTCGGAATTTCGCACTGGCAGAAGAGGTGGGGTATTTGAATATAGCACCGGTCTGTCAAACAAGTTACGGTGTACTTATGGAATCGGCAGGTATCTTGAAGAGTGAATTAGGGACGCGAGTAAATGAAGAAGTGCTGAGCAAAGTGAACCGAAAATACAACGGAGGAGCGAATATAGTTCATGTCGCCGAGATCATGTGGGCGCAAAGAGGCAGGATAAAGGAGAAGATAAAGCATGAACTTGACGGTTTGAGAGTTGCCACGCACAACGGCTGCCATTATGCGAAGATGTTCAGAAAACACGCAATACCAAATTTATTGGATGAACTTGTCTCTGTTACCGGGGCAGAGTGTATAGGGTACGCGGAAAAGAATTTATGCTGTGGTCTGGGCTTTGGTCATACGATAGAACCGGAACAAAGACATTTGACGCGGGAAATTACCTATAGAAAGCTAATGTCCGCAAAAGATGCAGGTGCTGATGTTGTTCTCGTGGCATGTCCCGGGTGTCAGATGACTTTGGACCGGAATCAGGAGCTTATTGAACGTGAAAGCGGTGAGGAGATTGGTTTGCCTATTGTGAATTATGCACAGCTTATCGCGCT
>DAOUUS010000189.1 GCA_030668065.1 Candidatus Methanophagales archaeon | reverse complement strand
TAGGGCTGAAATATCAGGTGATGGGTGAGGAATGGTGCTGTGGCTCGGTATTATTCAGAACAGGGCAGGTAGAAGCGGCAAAGGAACTTGTGGCACACAACGTCGATGAGATAAGAAATAGCGGCGCAAAGACCGTTGTTTTTACATGTCCCGGCTGTATGAAGACGTTCGAGAAGGATTATCCTGATATGGACATCGAACTGGTGCATTCCACGCAGTTTTTAACACGATGGGGGAATATAAACTTGAAGAAGGATGATCTGAAAGCAGCTTATCATGACCCATGCCATTTAGGCCGTGATTTAGGCATATATGAAGAGCCAAGAGCGGTTTTGAACGAAGTAGCCGATATAAAGAAGATGAAACGGGAAAAGGAGCAAGCATGGTGCTGCGGCTCTGGTGGCGGCGTGAAGTCGGCATTCGATGACTTCGCATTGTGGAGTGCGACAGAACGGCTGAAAGAGGCGAAAGAAGCGGGTGCTGAAGCACTTGTGAGCGCATGCCCGTTCTGTAAACGCAATTTAAAGGAAGCTGCGGAGAATGAAGAACTGGAAGTGTATGATGTTGTGGAGCTTGTAAATAGGTGTTTAGAGGGGTGATTAAGATGACTGAAACGTTTTCAAAATCAGGTGCGAAGCAGTTTGATCAAACTTTCTTAAAGTTTGTGCAAGCGATAGTAGGGGAAAGGAATGCGACTGACGACCGTGCTATATGCACATCATATTCGAGAGATCAGCATTGGCACTTTGTACCCGCGAAAAATCCGGCTTGTGTCGTGCGACCAGGGACTAAAGAAGAAGTGCGATCGGTTTTGATGCTTGCAAATAAACATAAAATACCCGTGGTTCCGTATAGTACGGGAATAAACGTGCGTGGCTTGACTATCCCTGTTCATGACGGCAGCATATTATTAGACCTGTCCCGGATGAACCGGATCTTAGAGATAAACCCCGAGATGAAGACTGCGACAGTAGAGCCGGGAGTAACCTTTGGGATGCTATTCGAGCAGACGCGAAAGCACAAATTGCGACCTGCATTTCCTGATGCGCCTCTTACCGTGAGCGTACTGGCAAATTATTACCTGCGTGGGATATACCAAACTTCGGCTACGGACGGCCACGACCACACGATCTCGTATGAGATGATACTACCGAACGGCGAGACATTAAAAACCGGCTCACGAGCGCTTTCTGAGATGCCTTATTTCCGATACGGCGTGGGACCTGACTTTGCAGGTATGTTCTGCGCACATCCTGGTACGTGCGGTGTGGTGACCGAATTAACAGCGAAACTTTACCGGTTGTATGACAACAGGAAAGAGTACTTCATTGGTTTTGACGATGTGGGCACGCCGACTGAGTTCATTTACAATTTGATGAACGATGAATTAGCGGCAAGTATCCGGTTAGTGGACAATCAGAGCTGGTTGGAAGGCATATTTGGCACTTTTGATTACGCATACGATAAGCTGCCGAAGTTCGTTGTTTGCGTGCTGGTAGAAGGTGTTGACGGCATATTCGATGCGAAAGATAAGCTGGTACGTAAGTATATGAACGAATCAGGAGGGCAGATACTGGAATTACCGGCTGAGTTCGCACGAACATTCGAGGATGAGTGTCTGGGCGGTGCGGAGAAGAGCTGTATGGTGTTCGGCTTGCAGGGGAAGGGTAACTATCACTGCATCGGGCTGTATGGGCCTTTGACGCAGGCTGCGAAGTATTATGAAGTGCATGAGAAGACTGCGTTGGAGGTGGGGATACCCAAGGACCACATTCATTTCTATATCGACCCGATATACAGTTTCCACGGGCAGCTCTGCTATTTCGAGCTTGATGTGTTTTACGACGGAAGTGACCCGGGATTCGGCGAGAAGTTAAGGAATTATAACGATAAGCAATTTCACCGGCTACTTGAGCTGGGTATCTATGGCTGGTTCAGACCATATGCGGGTATAATAGAGCCGACAGCGGAAAGAATAGGGTATCTTGCCGAAGTCTGGAAGAAGTTCCTCCGTGTTCTGGATCCGAATGAGATAATGAATAGGGGAAAGCTGTTCTGAAGGCAGAAACAGCGTGAAAACCAGGGTATTCTTGGAGAGATATTGAAAGATGAAGAAAGAAGTCCAGAGTGTATAGTAAGAATTTAGAGGGGTGACGAATGATGCGAGAGAGAAAAAAAACAATTTAGAAGCGGAATTAAATGCTTTACCAAGTGAACGTATTTGTTTTTTATTGTTTGAAGGAGTAACTTTTGATAAAGTTTGGGTAATCGAAAAGAAGAGGATACAAGCAATGAAAGCAAGTCTCGCACTTGAAGATGGAACAGTAGTAGAAGGAGAAGGTTGGGGCGCAAAAGGAACCGCATTAGGCGAACTCGTATTTGCAACCCCATTTACGGGTTACGAAGAAGCTCTGACCGACCCTTCGTATAAGGGCCAGATATTAATGCCCACATATCCGCTCATCGGGAATTATGGCGTGAGCGGTGCTAAATTCCAATCAGACGGGCTAGAAGTAGAAGGCTTTGTGGTAAGAGAGAAATGCGATTTCCCTTCACATTATAAAAGTGATCGAAGTATAGATCAGTTCTTGATAGACGAAGGAGTGCCCGGGATATGCGAACTAGATACGAGGATGCTGACGATAAAGACGAGGCAATACGGCACGATGAAAGCATGTTTGAATGTGGCAGAAGATTGCAGCGAAGAAGAAAAAGCGAATACTTTAGAACTCGCAAGGGCTCAACCCGAAATATCAGAGCTTGATTTGATCGAGCAGGTTACGTGCAAGAAGCCATATAGGCTAAAAGGGAATGGTAAAAGGATAGCGGTAATTGATCTGGGTGTGAAGAGGAACATATTGAAGAACTTAGCAGAACGGGATTTGGACATTTTCGTGTTCCCGGCAAACATCGGTGAATCTGAGATGCTGGATGTGGAACCTGATGCGTTGCTGCTTTCAAACGGGCCCGGCGACCCGAAACGTGGAAGAAACGCAATGGACGTGGTAAAAAATTCCGCAGGTGAGATACCTATTTACGGTATTTGCATCGGCTTACAGATAATAGCGCTTGCGCTTGGTTGTGACACGTATAAACTAAAATTCGGGCATCGGGGTGCGAACCAACCCGTGAAAGAGCTCAAAAGCGGCCGTGTGTACATAACAGCGCAGAATCATGGTTTTACTGTTGATAACTATTCGATGGACGGTATAGCGGAACTAACGCAGCTAAATGCGAATGATAACACAGTAGAAGGCTTTGAGAACGCATATCTGGGTACCAAATGCGTGCAGTATCACCCCGAGGCAAGTCCCTGCCCGTGGGATACGGAGCAGATCTTCTTTGACGAACTTGCAACTATAGGATAGGAAAGAAAAAATAGTTCTTTTGGTAAAGCTTTTCTTTCTAAGAAAAGGTTTATGATCGCAATAATAGACTATGGGATGGAGAATCTGTTCAGCATATATAACGGGTTGAAAAAGGTGTATGATAATCCGACACTGATTACGGTCGATAATATTACGGATGTGAGGGCGACGAAAGGCGTTATTGTGCCCGACATGGGTGCATTTGATGACGGTATACGGAATCTAGAACCGTTTTCTGAAGCGTTAATCGATGTTGTAGAATCGGGCGTGC
This sequence comes from Candidatus Methanophagales archaeon, assembly GCA_030668065.1. Lineage (GTDB taxonomy): Archaea > Halobacteriota > Syntropharchaeia > Alkanophagales > Methanospirareceae > QENJ01. The sequence continues at coordinate 312 of DAOUUS010000189.1, read as the reverse complement.
CTGTACTCGGGATCTGCATAGGGATGCAGGTTTTGTTTGACGCGAGCGAAGAGGGCAATGAAAAAGGGTGGGGGTTGATACATGGAGATGTGGTTCGATTATCCGCAAATGTGCGAGTGCCACATATGGGCTGGAACAACTTACATCTACAAAGGCATTCAGAGCTGCTGGATGGGATTACGGATGCTGATTATTTCTATTTCGTGCATTCTTATTATTGCGTGCCGCGAGATGATGACGCTAAACCCTTTGTGTTGGGGAAATTCTCAGAATCGGACATTTTGAATGAAACCATCTAAACCATTTTTTTTG
>DAOUUS010000091.1 GCA_030668065.1 Candidatus Methanophagales archaeon | reverse complement strand
TTATTTTAACACCTCATGCCGGCGAATTCGCGAAGATGGCGATAGATGTAAAAGTACCCCCCGAGAGTAATATGGCAGAGCGGATAGCGTTTTTAGAAGAGTTTTCACGACAGAACAAGGTGGTTACATTGTTGAAGGGTCCTACGGATATTATATCTGACGGGGTAAGGGTAAAGACAAACATTAACGGTAATGCGGGTATGACCGTTGGCGGCACGGGCGATGTATTATCCGGTGTTACTGGTGCTCTGTTTGCACTAGCCCACGACCCATTTAAAGTAGCTGCGGCGGCTGCTTTTGTTAACGGCGCTGCGGGAGATTATGCGTTTGAAGAGAAGGGGTATGGATTGCTGGCTACGGATGTGGTGGACGATATCCAGCGAGTTATGAAAGATTTTAAGTAAAAAAAACGCTTAACTCGCCTCGTAACCTAATTCTTTCGCTTTTTGGAAACAATGTTCAGCTTCGTCTTTACGACCGAGTTTTTCGAGATTCCGACCTTTGCCAAACCACGCATCTTCATCAGTTGGATTGAGCTCTAGGGCTTTATCATAGCATTCTATTGCTTCTTCATGTCTCTCTAACTTACCAAGCGCAACACCTTTGTTAAACCAGGCAGCAGCAGATTCAGGATTGATTTCTATTGCCTTATTATAATCTTCAATTGCACTATCAAAATCCCTTTTTTCGTAATAAGCAATTCCACGATTGAAATAAGCAACAGCATCTTCAAGATTTAATTCTATTATCTTGTTATAATCTTCAATTGCACTATCAAAAGCCTCTTTTTTCGCATAAGCAAGTCCACGATTGCTATAAGCAGCCGCATATTCAGGATTTAATTCTATTGCCTTATCAAAATCTTCTATTGCACTATCAAATTCCCCTTTTTCGCCATAAGCAACTCCACGACCATTATAAGCATCAGTAAATTCAGGATTTAATTCTATTGCCTTGTTATAGTCTTCTATTGATCTATCAAAATCCCCTTTTTCGCCATAAGCATTTCCACGATTGAAATAAGCAACAGCATCTTCAAGATTTAATTCTATTGCTCTGTTATAATCTTCTATTGCTCTATCAAAATCCCCTTTATTCGCATAAGCAAGTCCACGATTGATATAAGCCAGAGCATATTCAGGATTTAATTCTATTACCTTCTCAAAATCTTCTATTGCACTATCAAATTCCCCTTTATTAGCATAAGCATTTCCACGATTGCTATAAGCAGCAGCATATTCATGATTTAATTCTATTGCCTTGTTATAGTCAGCTATTGCACTATCAAATTCCCCTTTATTAGCATAAGCAAGTCCACGATTGGAATAAGCAACAGCAGATTCAGGATTTAATTCTATTGCTCTGTTATAATCTTCAATTGCACTATCAAATTCCCCTTTATTAGCATAAGCAAGTCCACGATTGGAATAAGCACCGGCAAATTCAGGATTTAATTCTATTGCCTTATCAAAATCTTCTATTGCACTATCAAATTCACCTTTTTCGCCATAAGCAACTCCACGACCATTATAAGCACCAGCAAAATCAGGATTTAATTCTATTGCCCTGTTATAATCTTCAATTGCTCTTTCGTATTGACTCATTTTATCGTAGGCAAAGCCACGGTTGGAGTAAACCTCAGCTAAATTTGGATTCAACTTCAACACTTGATTGTAATGCTCAATGGCTTCGTAAAAACACCCTTTCCAGAGTAAAACATCAGCAATTCTTTTATAATTGGTTAAAAACCCTCTCTCGTCACTCAATTTATCCCTAATCGCATTTGAGTCATCAAAATATTCTCTACCTTTCGTAAAATCATCTAATTTGAAATGAGAGATTGCAAGACTCATATACAATTCCGCCCTCTTATAGTCATCCCCTACGGTTCCAAGCAAATACTCATCTACCTTTATTCTCTCTTTTAGCTTCTCCTCTCCTTTATCCTCTTCAAAAACGGGTAAAGAATAATACACTGGTTCTGGCTTTGCTAAGCTCATAATAAACTTCTCTTCTTTTTCTCTCATCCTCGTTTTTGTTAAGTCGTACGTCCTGCTCCTGAATCTAAAAAAATCGGGTGCAAGCTTCGCTATCTCGCTTATCTCAGATTCGCTCCCTACGATGATAACCGGTCGTTTTATATCGTAAAAAAGGTCACGATGCAAGTTTAAATAACCCAAAACCCATGGGAATTGGTTAGAAATTCCAGAGACAAAGTAAATAGAACTCTCAGCGGTTTCACCCCATCCGGTCAATATTTGCAGCAGATTTAGCTCACCCCGCAGATATATCTCGTTTACCATAAAACCCGTTGATTCTATAACCTCTATCAGCTCGTTCGGCGATTTATCTAAGATAACAAAGAGCAGACAATTTCTTCCCTTTGCTAACCCCAACTCATTCAATAACTGCTTTAATTGTTGGGTGTATATCATACCAGATCTTTCCATTTGAGTATTCAAGGATCGCAAGACTGAAGAGCAAATTTTGGAACCTCTCTCCGTCTGTCTTCTCTTTTGTTTCACTCACACTTTTCAGTATTTCACTGTCTTCTTTAGAAAGTATTCGGATATAGTCGTTTCTGATTTCGGTAATAGCACGCTCAACGTCTTCATTCCCTATTCTTTCCTTTCCTTCGGTATCTGCAATGTTTGCAGCGCCCTTTACAATTCTTATAAACTCGGTTAGAATACCGCCAGAGAACTCTATCGCCGAACTCAAAGCTTCCTCAGTTATTAAGTCCTCATTCATTCTTTTCTGTGCCACTTCCTTTATAACTTCATAACCCTCAGAACTGACTTCTCCGTTTCTATTATGCAATTTTATGTTCCCAAGCACTTCATGACCGTCAAAGTACTGTAAAACTATCTGTCTTATTTTATTAGAGAATAGCAAGGGCTGAGGAATCGTATAGATTACTTTGCAAAGTGGTTGTGTCAATTCAGCACCATGTCCATAAAACAGCTCCTCCGCCTTTTCCAGGTTCACCTTATCGAGATCGTCAATTATGACAAGAAGCTTTTTGCCCAGTTTTTCCTCGGCATCCGCGATTATTTTATTTATTGCATCTATCAGATCACTCATTCTTGGTTTTATGACATCCCTTGTAATTTCTCTGGTCGTTACTTGAGTCCCGATTTTGCCGGAGAGTTTTACGATTGCTGTGAATCCAACCCCAAGTCCTATCCCCTTTTGCTTCTCCTCCACCCTTTCCACAACTGTTTCAGACCAGGAATTGAGATATTCATTCAACTCTTTGCTTAACTCTACCTGCTCAGATACTTTTTCGTAAATCTCGGCACCAATTACAAGTAAAACATCTGCATATTCAACATCGAAGAGATTAAGCCTCTCCCTAATCGAGAAAGGTATAACGAGAAGCGTGTCTTTGACGAGTTCAGAAAGTTTATTAAGCTCTGTGCTCTTACCATTTCCTCGGCTGCCTACGAATAGATACTTTAAAGGTTTTTTGGTTACTTTCAAAATTCCTGAAAGTCTTTCCACTGGGCTTTCTCGATTCACGTAGTATTCTCTGAGCTTCTCTCCGCTAAGTGGCTCTTGTGGATCGAATATATCATAAACTTCCGGAAGGGCTTTTGCTTTCATCTTAAGAGTCCCTAAATAATTTATATATTCATATTGCTTATTAGACTTTATATCTGTGCTCTAATAACTCTTAAACTGCTCAGTATTAAAGAACCCCCATAGCAAGCTAGGGGGCATCATTTAGACAGAAATTGAATATCGCGTCACGCAGTGGGTTATTAAACAAAACGGCAAATAAATTATTCATAGAGAGGTCTGGAAAAACACAAAACTCCCTATCCCCTCAAGTAACTCAGTGTCGTGTGCTTTTCACATTCAAGGTTCGCGTTCACGTACACACGCCTCTAAAAACGCTTTAAACGGTGGTGACGGCTTGTTCGGCCTCGACTTGAATTCCGGATGAAACTGCGTAGCAAAGAAGAACGGATGCTCGGAAATCTCCAATATCTCCATTCGCACCCCACTTCTGTCCGTACCAGAGAAAAATACGCCCTCATGCTCTATTCGTTCTATATACACAGGGTTCACCTCATACCTGTGCCGGTGCCGTTCCACTATCTTCTTTTTGCCATAAGTCTTCTCCGCTACGGTATCAGCTCTTATGAATACCACATAGTCACCCAGCCTCATAGTACCGCCTTTATCCTTTACACCTCTTTGCTCTTCTAACAGTGCGATTACGGGATGAGGTGTCTCACAAAGTTCAGAGCTATTTGCATCTTTCAGTTTCGCAACGTTCCTTGCTACTTCTATCACCGCTAACTGGAACCCGAAACACAACCCAAGAAAAGGTATTTTATTCGTCCTCGCATATTCTATTGCTTTTATCTTACCTTCCGCACCACGCTCGCCAAACCCACCGGGCACCAGTATTCCCTGAACGCCCTCAAAAAACGGGTTTGACGTGCCTTCAACTTCCAAATCTTCCGCTTCTATCCATTTCAGCTCGGTATTACAACCTATCTCAGTAGCAGCGTGCTTTAGCGCTTCTTTTATGCTCAGATACGAATCCTCCAGCTCTGCATATTTCCCTACTATTGCTATAAATACCGTCTTATTCCCAGCGGCCAGAGCTTTACGCCGCTCTACCATCTTTGTCCATTCGTTATCTTCTTTCAACTGCTCTAATTGCAGTTTCCTCATCAGGTAAGAGGCGATACCCTCTTGTTCAAGCAATAGCGGCACCTCGTAGATGTCGTCCGTGTCCTGTGCACTGATTACTGCTTCTTCTTTTACATTACAGAACATTGCGATCTTCTTCTTCGCATCCTCCTTTATCGCCTTTTTACTTCTGCATACTATTATGTCTGGATGCAACCCTAATTCCAGGAGTGCTTTTACCGAGTGTTGTGTAGGTTTCGTCTTCGGCTCGCCCAGAGTGGTAAAAGGCACTAAAGTGACGTGAACGAATAGGAAATCAGCCTCGTCCTCCTCACCGTGCATCTGCCTGACTGCCTCTAGAAACGGCATGCTCTCTATGTCGCCAACCGTACCACCTACCTCTACGAGGCATATATCGGCATCGCTCTTCGCTGCAACCTGTCTTATGCGTGCCTTTATCTCATTCGTCACGTGTGGGATTATCTGCACCGTCTGTCCCAGATATTCACCGCGCCGTTCTCGCTCTATCACTGCGGAATACACGAGACCCGTAGTTATATTATGCTCTCTTCCCAGTTCCACATCCATGAACCGCTCGTAATTGCCCAAATCCAGATCTACCTCGGCACCATCACCTAAAACATACACCTCACCGTGCTGAAACGGATTCATCGTTCCTGCGTCTAGGTTTATGTACGGATCAATTTTTATCGGTACGACTCCGTGGCCACGGTTCTTTAATATCCTACCGATAGACGCCATTGTAATGCCCTTCCCAAGTCCACTCATTACACCCCCTGTCACAACTATATACTTCATTGTACCTCTTTAAGCACCCGCTCCAACTTCTCGGCTGCCTGTTTGTGGTCAAATTTCATTGCCCGTGTTAACGCAATCATCCCAGTCCTCTTCCTCAGCTCGACATCATTTAAAAGCATAATCACGTACCTGGAAAAAGCGTCATAATCATCTGCTATGAACATCCCTCTTCCGTTTACAGGATGTATACCAAAAGTAGCCAATCGGGTAGCAACCACGGGCAGCCCACAAGCCATAGCTTCTAACAGCTTACCTCTGAAACCTGTACCCAACTCAATCGGTGCCACTAACACATCACTATCCCGGTAAATCTGCCGCACATTCTCGTTAGTCCCGCCTTCCTGGACAGTTATGTTGTCACTCCTCAAATCCAGAAGTTCTTGAGGCGGATTACACCCAATAGCATAAAACTTTGCATCCGGAACTTCCTGCAGGATTCTCGCCCAGCAGTGGTTGATGAAATTATTTACCGCATCCACATTAGGATAATGCATGAAATTGCCCAGATAAAGGATTTTTTTTGTGTTTCGTGCCCAAGATCTCTTCTCAGGCGGTGTGTAAAATCTCGTGTCCACTCCATGAGGCACTACCCTGATCTTGTCCTTCAGTTCTGGTGCATGACTTATCAGGATATCACCATCCTCACGGGTTAATGTTAAAATCATATCCGCAGCATCATACATCTTGAATTCGTAATTAAAGAGCTCTTTTAAAGTGGCTTCTTCAATAGCCTCACCCTTCTCCGCTCGTAGTTCAAAAGCCTTTGTGTAACATTCATGCACCGAAATTATAGCCGTAGTATCTGAGGGAATAAGGCTGCGATTCGCTTCTATATACTGCCCCATCATTGAATATTCAGCGATAATCACATCAAAATGTGCCTCCTTCAAAACAGAAGTAAAAGCAGCTTCAAGCTTTTCGTTGTAGCCGCCATCGCCGGTTAAGAAATTTCGCGGTCGTTTCAACCGTATATGAAGTGCATCTATTTCTGCC